>QQSA01000099.1 GCA_003602535.1 Candidatus Poseidoniales archaeon | reverse complement strand
ATTACTCACCCGATTCCTGATTTGTCTGGATATATTACTGAAGGACAGATTGTTATCTCTCGTGAATTACATCAAGCTGGTATCTACCCGCCAATTAACGTACTACCTTCACTTTCCCGTCTGATGGGTTCGTGTATCGGTGAGAAAACGACTCGTGAAGATCACAAATCAGTATCTGATCAGATGTATGCTGCATATGCTCAGGGACGTGAATTACGTGGTCTAGTTGCAATTGTTGGTGAAGATGCACTGAATGAACGTGACAAGCAACTGCTTGACTTCTCCGGTGTATTCGAAGACAAATTCTTGCGCCAGTCTCGTGATGAAGACCGATCAATCGATGAAACTCTCGATTTGTGTTGGAATCTAATGTCTGAAATAGACACCAAATATCTAGTTCGTCTCGATCAAAAGTGGATTGAGAAGTACCACCCTGATAACAGGGAGTGAAATAGAAAATTAGACTGAATTAGGAGGTGAATCACATGGCATTGGACATCAAACCAACACGAAGTGAACTCATTAACCTAAAGCGCCGCATCAAGCAGACCAAAAATGGTTACAAGTTATTGAAGATGAAGCGTGATGGTCTATTCCATGAATTTAGAACACTTCTTTCTGACATGATTAAGGCTAAGAGAGAATTAACCGAATCCTATGTTCTGGCTAAATCTAGAATCGATTTAGCTAATGCAATAGAAGGCGGACTCAAGGTTCGTTCTGCAGCAATTGCTAATTCGGCATCGCCTGAGGTTGAAGTTGAACGAAGAAACATAATGGGAGTAGTAGTTCCATCAGTATCTGGTACCAATTTGAAGCAAGCATTTGGCGAAAGGTCAATCGGTTTTACCGGTTCATCACCTTATATCGATGAAGCAGCAGACTCCTTTGGAAATCTGATTGAAAGAATGGTTAAGGCAGCAGAAATGGAAGCGACACTAAAGCGTCTTCTGGCAGAAATCGAAGCCACAAAGAGACGTGTAAACGCTCTTGAGTTCAAGGTCATACCTGAATTGGAAGAAGCCAGAGTTTTCATTCAATTAAGACTTGAAGAAATGGAAAGAGAAGAGACATTCCGTCTCAAGAGATTCAAGAATAAGTGAAATTTGTACCCGATTCATTCATTGAGGTCGGCTGTACACCCAAGTTCATGGGGAGGTATTCTGTATGTCCAAAGATGAAGTAATACCTGTCCATTCCAAGTCTTGGAATAACCGGGAATTGATGAAAAGAATACTTTCTAGGTACTGTAATGTCATTGAAGATGTTGGAGGAAGATCACCAACTTATCTTGTCGCAGAAAAAGAAAACGATGACATTCATGATGTTTTGAAATCTATAAATCAGCATCTTGTGCCTTTAGGATACAGTGCTAGATTATACCCAGATGACCCTTGGATCATTCAATTAATTCCAGATCCTCTGATGCAATGGCCATCTCCTAGATTTGTATTAACTATGTGGATTCTTTCTATGTTGACAACAGCTTATGCTGGTGAGAAATGGATGTCGGATGCGCGACCATCAGGTGGGTGGTTCGTTGAGAATGCAGCATTGGATGCATTGGTTGGCTACACATTACCTCTTTTCGGTGTGTTAATCATCGCTTCATTTATTCAGAAAAATATCGCTAGAAAGAACGGTGTGAACCTCCCACATCTTTTCCCGATTCCAAGTCCTGTTATGATGTGGTGGCCATTTGGGATTTTTGGGTTTGCTTCATTGCCTAGAAGCGATGCTAGATTGTGGCCTGATCGCTCATCTATGGGGAATACTGCTCTCTCAGTTCCTTTGATGATGATAACTTCTGGGATGGTCTTATGTTTCATTGGTCTCAAACTGACTCCAGATGTTGTACCATTGGCATCATCGCCACTGATTATTGACTTGCCTCTACTGATGAATTTGATTGGTCTAAGCGTTGAAGGAGAAACTATGATGATCCTCAAATCAGCCTGGGCTCATCCATTTACTCGCGTTGGTATGACTCTGACTTTCATCGGTTGGATTTCTTTGCTACCAATACCTACTCTTCCTGGAGGAAGAATCCTAATCGCCAGGATGGGAATTCTTGAAGCACGATCTGGATCAACTCAGGTAATGTTGTTGATGGTTGTTCTATTGTTTGCTTTCTTGTTTGGTGCATTTTCCTCATGGGGGATATGGGTCCCAGTTGTTGCTCTAAGTGCTTCCTTACTGATAACCAAAGGTAATGATCCAAGATTACCTGTAGTATTAGATGACTTCAAGGGCTTACCTGATAAGGATCATAGAAGATTAGGAATCATTTTGTTTATGGCATTCATGTTTGCGCTTCCTTCTCAAATTCCTTTCTCTGAAAATGAAATGTGGGACGAAGATATATCGTGGAGTTTAGAAGAAGATTATCTTGTTATTGAGGATGGCTCATTTACTCAAGTGCTCGAAGTAACCAACCCCTCACTTATTGTACAGGATTGGAAAGTATCATTGCAAAGTGGCTCTTATGGTGATTATTATTTATCTAGTTTAGATTGTGGTGATGGAATAGAATCTAGTGATAATTCTTGTTCAGGAAAAGTAGATCCTTTAGACTCAATGGATATTACTTTCAATTTTGAATGGAACGAGTCATGGAATACAACTGCAATTGACTTCATCTGGAATGTTGGTGATGAACTAATCAAGAGCCAGGTGATTCCAGATCAGGATATTTATCCTGTAGGTGTATGGAATTTCAATGGTGATCTTGATGACCCGGAATCTTGTATTGATCTTGAGGTCGAAGAATCTGATACTATCAAATTAGCATCCATTAATCATTATACTAGTTGGGATAATGTGGATTCAGAAGGAAATGTCTCACTTGCAGAGGGTAGTTCTGAAATCTGCCTAAATGGTTTGTCTGGTGACGATATGAGTTGGCTTAGCGATGAATTATTTTATCTTGGTAATGTGTCTTACAAAGCAGATTATCAATCAGAAAATTTCGTTACAATTCCTGAGACAGGAGTTGTTCTAGATGGTGATGAACTGATGTTTAGTCAATCGGTTTTAGCATTGAATCATGATGGTGATTGTTCTTCAATGGGTACTCCCTCTGCTCCAAAGGATAATACTTGGAATATGTCAATATATCCGGTTCAGATGAACAAATATGAAGATTCGAATGAATCTATACTACTTTTAGCACCTGCCGGAGGGGTAATCACTGATTGTCAATCTGAGTATTCTCCAGAACGATATACTGTATTGGAAGGACCTGCTTTAATCCTAGGAGAGGGCGAAGATAGAAGCCAACACTGGTTAGGATTTTTTGAAATAGAAGATGACCAATTTGTTATTGAGAATCCAAGTTCTGAAGACATATCTTTGAACATTGAGTTTGAGATATTTGGAAATGGTTCCCAATGGACGATATCAAACAGCATTGTTTTGCAATCGAATCAAACTACTACGGTCACAGCAATAGCTCCAGAATCAGGAATTTCGTTCTCCTGGTTTGAGTTAAATGATGATGGAGAAGTAATTCTCCATTTGGTCAATCATGGGGTGTGAATGTGCGAGTCGGTGTATTAGGTGCCGGTTCTATCGGTTGCCTAGTTGCTGCAAAACTAGTCGATGCAGGTTATGATGTCTTAGTTCATGCACGGGGAGAACATGGTGCTACTCTTGCCCTTTCAGGATTAGAAGTATCTGGATTGTGGGAGACGAAAGTTTCTCCAGAACAATGGACAGTATCTCTCGATGGTGCAGGATTACATCCGTCGTTACGACAATCTTGTGATTTAGCTATAATTACTAGCAAATCTAAAGATACTCATAGATTGGTTGAAACAGCAACATTTCTTACTAGTGGCCCGGTTTTATCTCTTCAAAACGGTCTTGGAAATTTGGAGATATTGCAAGAACATGTGTATGAAAATGCAGCAGTAGGTGTCACAACGAATGCCGTGAAAAAAATCCAGCCAGGTAGTATCGAATGGGTTGGTAAGGGTAGTTTGTTTGTAGGCGGTCCTAAAGGCGAAATTTTTGCAAATGTTTTGGAGTGTTTAGATGCATCATACAGTGAAGATGTTTCATCTATACTTTGGAATAAATTATTGCTGAATGTTGCAATCAACCCTTTGGCCGCAATATGTGGGGTGAAGAATGGAGAACTGCGATATGAGCCATTATTGTCTCAAGCAGAATCTACCATGTTAGAAGCTGCATCTGTTGCTCGAATGCTTGGAGTAACAATCGATGATGATCTGTTATTGATCCAGAACCTCCATTCAGTACTCGACTCTACATCTGAGAATATTTGTTCTATGCTTGCAGATGTTAAAGCAGGTAGGGAAACCGAAA
Organism: Candidatus Poseidoniales archaeon; assembly: GCA_003602535.1. Taxonomy (GTDB): domain Archaea; phylum Thermoplasmatota; class Poseidoniia; order Poseidoniales; family Poseidoniaceae; genus MGIIa-K1. The sequence continues at coordinate 7,119 of QQSA01000099.1, read as the reverse complement.
TCGACATGCTTTGCGGTCAGGTAGTGGTGCGTGGTGAAAAATTAGGTATTCCTACTCCTCTGAATAGCATGTTACTATCTCAAATAAAGTCGCTCAGATGAGATCTTTATTCCAATGTAGCCCTTTATTCTCATTTCGAGCTAAGGCATCATCTGTAATGTGAGTTGCAACCAATAACAAATTCCTCAGTTCGACTAACTCTCTTGTTGGAATACTACGATTCCAAATCATGTCAACCTCTTTTGTTAGAAGTGCAAGCATCCTTTTCGCTCTTTCAAGTCGATCAAATGATCGAACTATCCCTACATCATCGGTCATGGTTTTCCTTAATGTCTCTAAATCTCTAATCAATGGCGCATGTTCTTCTAACTCAAGCATACCTTCAGCTCTCCAAGAAGGAACACTTTCGATATTGTCGAGTGTTTGTGAATTAAAGTGCTCAGCAGCACGATTAGCAAAAACAATTGCTTCCAGTAGGCTATTTGATGCTAGTCGATTTGCTCCGTGCATTCCAGTACACGCTACTTCACCAATTCCGTAAAGTCCTGGAATAACTTCGCCACTATCCATCAAGACTCTTCCATTGATATCTACGGATAGACCTCCTACCATATAGTGTGCTGCAGGGGCTACAGGTAGGGGGTCTCTAGCCAAAGACAACCCATATTGATTCAATCTTGATTCAATATTTGGGAACTGTGAATGCAATTTATCTTTTGACAGATGATCGGTTATCAACCAGACATTATCTGCCCCTGTAATCTTCATCCTTTGGTCACATGAACGAGCAACAATATCTCTGGTTGCAAGACTTCCATCAGGTGATGATTGTAAGGTAAATGAATAGTTTTTAGGTCCGGAGCCTAACTTTCTATAGGATTTAAGGCCCTCGTCATCCAACAAAACCCCTCCTTCTCCTCTAAGGGCTTCAGTTATCAAAAATGGTCTGCTATTTCCTGCCATCAATGCAGTAGGATGGAATTGGAAAAAAGCCATATCTTTGCTGGCAGCACCGGCTCTTACAGCCATTGCTAATCCGTCACCACTTGCCACAGATGGGTTGGTTGTTCTCTCCCAAAGTTGTCCACATCCTCCAGTTGCAATCAATACTGAATCCCCGGCTAAAGATTCCATTTCTCCTGAATCGAGTTTCAGACACCAAATGCCTTTGATTCCTTTTTCAGGTTGCCCGTGAACTCTTTGAATAAGATCTACTCCTAAAGTGTGAGGTCTCAAAGTAATGTTGTCACTTGCCGAAACCGCATTATTGAGTGCTCTTTCGATTTCAGCTCCAGTAGCATCCTTTGCGTGTAATATTCTTCTGGCTGAATGCCCACCTTCCTTTACTAAGTGGAATTCATTCCCGTCTTTCTCAAAATTTACTCCAATCGAAAGCAAGTCTCTAATTCTGTCTCCGGCTTCTTCAACTACACACTTAACTATCTCGACATCACAAAGACCGTCGCCACATGATAATGTGTCTGCGATATGTGCTTCCATTGCTTTGCCATCGGTCTTATCTAGAATTCCTGCAATCCCACCTTGAGCCCAATTAGTTGAGGAGTCTTCGGGCCTCTGTTTGGTGATAATTATCACTTCATGACCTGCCTTTTCAAGGCGCAGTGCGGCGAAAAGACCTGCGATTCCGCTGCCGATGATGATCACTCTAGACATTGGAGTCGGTTTAGCGGTGAAGACTTCCACATTCAAATGTGACTCATGAAATTTAGCGACATCAATAAGGGGTCGTTCATGTACCGCTCAAATATGGGTCTGGTAAAGAAGTTGGCAGCACTCATCGGGCTCGTGATGATAGCGGTATCAGTCGCGAATGTAGAATTCGGTGCTTTGATGGGCTTGGAGCCTCCTCAAAAACTAATTCTTTCACGAATGGCAGATCCTGGTTGTAACTCTGATGACATTCAGAAAGATATCGATGCAGGAGATGCGAATGAATGTGTTACTACCCCTGGAGTATGGGATGCTCCAGACCTACTATTGTTACTAGAGGGCTGCGTGTTGTTCCTTACTTCTTTTATGAGGTGGCCACGTAAAGGTCGTTGGGCAAAACGGATTAGAAAGATTGCTGTTGTGACAGGCGTGGTATTCTGTGCGATTGCATTAGCTGATGGATTTGACAAGATTCCAGGAGCTTCATCTGAAGATTTAGCAGCATTACTTCCATTCCCTGCGCCACCTGTCGCAGTTCAGATTGGTCTGTTCGCGATTGGTATATTCTTGATTCGAGGTCCCAAATATAGAATCGATTACGATCGTGAAAATCGTCCTCGCAAGCAAAAGAGAGAGTATACTGTTCAACAATTAGATTTGGCTTATCAGCAAGGTGGTAGCCTTGGAAATCTAACCAAGACTAGTAGATCAAGTGGCGCCTCAAAATATCGTACTATTGGTGATTTATGGAGTAGTCAAGGCCTTTCGAGATATGAAGATGAGTTTGAAGGCGGAATGCGTGATAGTTTTAACAGCAGCGTAGGTCGAACTTGTCATCTTTGTAATGGTGAAGGTTGCCACGGTTGCTCAAACACTGGCATGGTGTCGTAAATGCATGACGTCGGCTCATTTTAGTGTGTGTGATAAACGGCACCTCGCGAGCGCGAGACTAGCAACCTTCAATACCCCCCTTGTTTCCTTGGACCTTTGAGGTCAAGGTTTCATTATCTTGAACAAGAGGGAGAGGGATGTATCTAAAGTCATTAGAAGTTGAGAACTTCAAGTCATTCAAGGGCGAAGCAGTAATTCCATTCGATCGTGGATTTACTGCAATAACCGGGCCTAATGGTTCGGGTAAATCCAATTGTGGAGATGCAGTGCAATTCGTATTAGGTGCTAGATCTGCTAAAGTTCTTCGTGCTCAAAATTCGAAAGACCTTATCTTCAATGGAGGTAAATCAAATCGTCCAGCAAGAAATGCAAAAGTCACCCTCGTTTTTGCAAACCCTGCATTATCCAATGGAAGAAGGAGATTACCCATTGATAGTGACGAGGTCAGGATGACTCGTGAAGTCCGTCTGACTAAGTCAAATAACACTGTATCGACCTATTTGTTGAATGGGGAAGAAAGTAATCAGAAGTCCTTCCATCGGATTTTGGGGCAGGCAAATGCAAGGCCGGATGGCTATAACATCGTGTTACAAGGCGATGTAACTCGTCTTTCTAGCATGACTGCGGTTGAGAGAAGAAAAGTCTTAGATTCAGTTGCAGGAGTAACTTCCTATGATGATGAAATCCGCAAAGCTGAACGCCAGAAAGGCCAAGTTGAAGATTTCATAGAAAGAATATCTTTGGTCGAAGATGAGCAGAAAGCACGGTTGAAGACTTTAGAAAAAGAGAAGGCAGTTGCTGAGAGGGCTAAAGAAACCAAAGAGAGCTACGATGAAGCAAATATTGTACTTCAGCAATCTAGGCATATGACTGCTAAGGCCGAAATAAAACATCATGCTGATGAGAGATCTAGGTATTTGGCGGAAGCTGCTGAATTAGAATTGGGAGTTAAAGCTGCAGAAACAGTTTTGCTACAACTAGATGATCGAATCGGGGAATTAGAATCTCAAATTTCGGATGCAATGGGTGGAGACAAAGGTGGTTTGAATGATCAAATTGGTAAATTACAAGTGTCCTTGGCTCTAAAAAATGACCATCTGGAAGAAGCAGAAATTTCAGATATAGAGGATCGTGAGGTACTACTTGATTTAGAAGACCAAATTTCTGAAGCCAAAACCAACCTCGAAGAACATGAAGACAATCTTAAATCAGCGAGAGAAGCATTGGCTGCAAGTAAAATCGCATTCGAAGAGACTGAAGCTGTTGAGACCGAAATACGTGAATCATTAGAGAACTCAGGAGCAGCTTCAGCATCATTATCTCGAGCATTATCTAAGGCAAACGATCATTTAGAGCAGTGCAGGGAAGCGGTTCAAAATGCTAAACTAGAAGCCGACAAAGTGGCTAACCAAGCAGAATTAATCGCCGAACAATTATCTGCTGCTGAAGAACAAGTGGAAGATGCTCGTTTGACCTGTGACGATATCAAGATACAAGCAGAAGATTTGGGAGAATTAAATCCTGAGAACGATCGTACAGCACTCGCAAATGAATTACGAAACGCACAGTCTGCAGAAAAACGCCTAATCGATGAATCATCTGCAGTCGATAAAAGATTACAAGACGCAGAACGTAGACTTTCTTCTGCAAGAACTGAACTTGATAAGAGGTCTGGAAGCAATGGAATGGCTCCTGGTGCAGCTGCTGTTATGGCAGCTAGAGATAGAGGTGAACTGAAAGGAATAATTGGTACTATCAGCGAACTTTGCGCACCTAAGGATTCATCACATTCCGACGCACTTGCTACTGCTGTTGGTGGCGGAATGAACTCTGTAGTAGTGGAAAGTGATCAAGTTGCAGCAGAAGCAATGGCCTTACTGAAGAGTAGAAATCTCGGGCGTGCAACATTTTTACCTCTAAATAAAATGCAAACTAATCGTTCATCCGGTAAAGCAGCAATGGTTGCCAGGAAAGAGGGAGTTATCGGATTCGCTCATGAATTACTAGATTATGATCCTAGAATTGCTACAGCGGTAGCCTATGCATTACGTAACACATTAGTTGTTAACAATATTAACACAGCTCGTCGATTGATGGGCGGTGTTAGATTAGTAACTCTTGGCGGAGAGATAACCGAGCCAGGCGGAGCTATGATTGGAGGTAGTAAGCAGAAAATGAAAGCAGGTTTCGGAGGCAAGATTCACGGTGCAAGTGAGGTTGAAAAATTGGTTAATGAAGTGGAACGACTTTCTCTCATGGCACAAACTGTTGCAGAAGCATTGCGAGAAGCTCGAACTCGTCAAAATGAAATCAGAGGCAAAATCAACTCTTTAACTGAAGATGACCACTCGATTAAGGCAAGTACTCTGAAAGCAGAATTAGATGTCGCAGAGAAGACTTTGACTAAAGTAAGAGGTGTAGCAAATCAACTTGAAACTAGATTGAATAATCTCGAATCAGATCATACTGGAAAGTTGGCATTATTGGAAAGTTCGAAGGTCAAACTTATCGAAGCTGAGAAGGCTAGGGATGATGCCGCGGAAGAATTGACAAATTCCAGCCCAGATGGTATCAGGCAAAGATTACTGGATGCTCAAACCCGACGTGTTGAAGCAGAGGGGGCGTCGAATAAGGCTCAGTTGACTCTAGATAGTGGAACAGAGATGAGTGAATTACTAAGCCAGCGTCTAGATTCTTTAACTTCTAGAGCTGATGAAATTCAGGCTGGCATGGCTGGCAGGGAAAAGTCGGTCAAAGAATGGATTGCTGCAATCGATGAAGAAACAGTAATCCTGAATGCAAAAATGGAAGAAAGATCCTCATTACTCGAGGAACATCAAGAACTAGAAAATAATCGCAAAGAACTCGTTGAAGAAAGAGCTGATGTTAAAGCAAATGCTAACCAAAAAGCCAACGCAGCAATCAATAGCCGCTCTATGGCAGAAGATATCACCAGAAGTCTAGCGGTCAGAGAGCAGAACCTTGCGGATTTATTGGTTGAGATGGCAGATGAATCAATTCCAGTTGCCGATGATGAAACAGTATTGCCAAATGTTGGCGATGCGCAAAAGATTGTTAATGATCTAAGAAGGAAATTAGATAGATTTGGAGATTTCAACATGTTGGCAATAGAGCAGTATGACTCTTGTAAGAAACGTTTGGACGAAATGAAAGATGATTTCAAGACTCTACAACAAAGAAGAAAGAAACTGATTGATATCACAGACAAACTCGAATCTCAAAGAAAGACTCGACTACTTGCAACTTTGAAGGAAGTAAACAAGAACTTCAAGATCGTTTACAATCGATTGTCTAATGGTGGAAGAGGAGAACTATTCTTGGAGAATCCTGATGAGCCATTCAAAGGCGGATTAGACATGTGGGCACAGCCTCGTGGTAAGTCGAATAAATCTAGGTTACAAGGATTATCGGGTGGAGAAAAATCGATGGCATCTCTATCTCTGATTTTTGCAATTCAAGACCACGACCCTAGCCCATTCTACTACTTTGACGAAGTAGATCAAAACCTAGATGTGCCTAATTCTAAGCTGATTGCGACAGAATGTAGGAATAGAAGTGAAGCTGCACAGTTCATTATGGTCACTTTGAGAAAGGTATCTCTTGAATTAGCAGATCACCACATTGGGATTACTCATGGTGGAGATGGTTGCTCTAGAAGAATTGTAGACTTCAACCGTGAACGCGCTATAGAATTAGGTGCTGAAGCCGAAAAAGAGGCTGCAAATGCCTCTGATAAGAATCATTCTCGCATAGAAGAAGCAAGGATAATTGCAGATGAAATGCCAGAAGTTCCTGAAGCATTACCTGCTCCTAAAAGTCTAGGCGGATTGTTGAATCATATGTCCGATGAAGAGGAGCCAGAAAGTGGATTTGAGGCTCTTGCTGAGAGGGCTGAAGAACTAACCGAGGAAATTGAAGAAAGACAAAAGATAGTCTCAGAACTTTTGGCAGAAGATAGTGAAGAAGAATCAGAGGTTGAAAAGGAGGTCTGAATATGCAACAAGCCGTATTAGACGACTGGTTCCTCAGACAAGATATTCTTGATCAACTAATGAGTCAAGATGAGGAACTTAGTGAGGCTGAACGCTATGCTGACCGAATAATGCGCATTGCTCAAGAAGACAATGCGGAACACCAAGTATTGTCGGATCCATTCGATAGATCAGTTGCCCTGGTTCTATCTTTAGTTAGGGAAGAGGGCATGGATCCATGGAATATTGATTTGTCAGCATTCTTGAAATTGTTTACACAAAGAGTGAGAAAAGAAGCCTCTGGACTTGATTTGCCTGCTTGTGGTCGTTTGATTAGAATGTCTTGGGAGGTTTTAACTCAGCAAGCATCAACATTATTTGACAGAGTCATCGCTTTAGATTTCGAAGAAGATGATGATTTCATAGATTTTGGTTGGGAAGCCGAATACGATGATGAAGAATTTATTTTTACATCTACAGTTCTCGATGGTAATGCAGACGCAGTATTGCCTTCCTTCTTCGGTGAGAGAGTTAGGAGAGAGGAAGGAAGGCCATCTACTCTCGG
>QQSA01000098.1:16195-22664 GCA_003602535.1 Candidatus Poseidoniales archaeon | reverse complement strand
TTATTCCTAATACCAGAGTTGCAATCGTTTTCTCCCATGCGCTACTATTATTCGATCTAGAAATTGCAAGAGGCAAAGAAACAATCGCTAACCCAAATACTTCTGATCTCCAATCCCTAAGGAAGTAAGTCCATTCAAGAGAACGATTTGCCATAGGCCACAAAGCACCGGCAATATCGTCGCCCATAGCAAGTAGAGCTAGTGGTTCTAGTAATGATAAAAAAAATCCTAGTCCAAATAGGAGACAAAATTTCTTTCTGGATGGCATCTCCATCCTATCACCTCATCAAACATCAGGCAATAAACCTACTTTGGATAGTCCTGTCCAAACTGGATTTAGCCAGCCTGGAATAAAGCGGTGTCGTAAGTATACCGCTGCAGCAAGAGTCAATTTCTGGAATTTGTTCAACTTGACTCTCTTGGTAAATACATCTCCTTGTTGACGTTCGATTTGTTTCAAAATCTTGTCATAAAAGGCAATCATTGCAGCTGGTGAATAGCGAGTACGTCTTGGCAACAGAGGCAATAATTGCTTAGCTTCCTCAAGATAGGTTCTTGCTCTTTTAGCATAATGGTGTATGTATGGCTCCCACGTAGTATTCAATACAACATCACCGTTGAGTTCAGGTTCATTGATACCATTGGATTCCAATTCGTCTAACGGTAAGTATACACGATTCCTTTGAATGTCTTCACCAACATCTCTCAGAACATTTGTTAATTGCATGAAAATTCCCCAAGACTCTGCAAATTTCTTTGCTCTAGGGTCATCATAACCGTATATCTCGATGCACATTAAACCGACAACAGATGCCACTCTGTAGCAGTAAATGTACAATTCATCGAATGTCCTGTAGCGATTATTGTATAGATCATCTTCCATTCCAGTAATCAAATCGTCGAATACACTTCTTGGAATGTTATATCGATTTACAGTATCCTTCAATGCCAAGAATACCGGGTCAGTACTACTTGTTTCAGAATAACAAGTTGACAATTTTTTCCTGAAGAAAAAGAGTTGAGTAATCTTTTCAAGATACAAATCTTCTTGTAAAATTGTATCTTTATTCTGAAGGTTTTCTAATTCGATTCTATATGCGACTGCTTCAGGATCCATCTCACCTTGTGAACCCGGGAAACGATCTTGCCAATCACCATCTGCGATGTCGTCAGCTCGACGACAGAAAGCATACACTGCGCACATTGCCATCCTTTGCTCATCTGGAAGATATTTGAAAGAATGGTAGAAATTACCTGCCTCTCTCATAGTCAATTCTTCACAGTAAGAATAGGCTAATTTCAACAATTCAGCAGGGGGATCTCTTGCCCAAATTGGGGCATCAAGGTGATTGAATGGGTCGATTAATTCGTCCTGTTCCCCGACAATACCAATGAATGCAGCACCTTCACGCAATGCCTCCATAGCAGTAAGGCTAACCGCCTTCACAGCATCGGCTGTTAGATTTACAGCTGCACGTAATCTTTGAGCAGCAGTCATACCTTCTTTTCGCACACCAACCTCTTTTGACGCTCCGCCCTTGAGTGGGAAAAGTAAGTCGAGTGGTTTGCGGCGTTCTAGCATGTCGCTCGCCTACTCGTCTTCTTCATCATTTATCAGTGTGAGGGTGATTTGCCTTACGCCCTACGGGCGAATCTGATTTCAAATTAATGACTAGAAATTGGTATAAGTTGATTTGTAAAACTACCATTCTGCCATGTAAGTACTAATCTACTATAAGTGCTCAGCGGCATCATGCGCCTGTGTCTTTATTCTTCTCAAGCAAACGACGAACACCGCCTGGAATGAATAATGCACGAAGCAGCTTTCTAGCATAAGATTTTATTTCATTTCTTGTGACCTTTATTCTTTCTTCAGAATTCAAAATATTACCCGACCTTAGCAAAGTCACTGTCCTTTGTCCAATCAAAACCGGTAGCATACATGATGCTTTGAGTCTGAACTGTTTTTCAGGCAGCATTCGAATGTATTCAACTGCTGCAGCTAGATGTTCATTTGTTAAATCTAAATAAGAATCATATAACGGCCTAAATGAATCAATATTTGTTGAATCCATAAGATCATTTGGTACTAGATCATGCTCGGAGAGCGACTTTTCAGGGATATAGCAGCGACCAAAACGTAAATCCTCAGGTATATCTCTCAAGATGTTAATCATTTGAAGGGCTTTACCAAATCTAATCCCTTTTTCGATAAATTGTTTCTCTTTTTCGGAGGACAGAGACATCAGATGAGCTAAGGACATTTTGCTCCAAAATACTCCTACACAACCTGCAACTCTAAATGCATAATCATCTAATTCATCCTCGGAAGACAGAGCGGATATTTCTCCTCCTTCCTTAGCCGTTCCAAATCTTTCTAGATCAAGCAATTGGCCGCCAACAATTATGTCGAGGCACTCCAGTATTCGATTTTTATCATCGTCGTCATAGACGCTTAAGCCATCGACGACATCCTTTACATTTCGAAGAAGTTCTGCTTCGTTTTCATTCTCTTGGATTTCTGCTAACTGATTAAAATCTGGTAAAATTGTCGATTTACCTTGGGCTACATCATTGTAGTCACTAAGCAATTTTGCTAAGATTTCAGTTTCACCATGTTTTGAGTCGGCTATAGTATCTGCAACTCTTGCCAAAAGATATAGGAGACCAATCTGTCCTCGAATCTTTTTTGGAAGATATTTGAGAGTAGGGTAGAATGAGCGAGAAGTTGCTTCTAGTAATGCGTCTATTTTTGTGTTAATTAGCACAGGCATACTTTCCCCTCGAACGTTCGCAATGGCTATCTGTTCTTGACCCTGTGGGGTGACAAACCTTTATCCAAATCGATATTGACTAAGCATTTCCCAAAATTAAATGATTTTCCGTAGGTTGAAACTATAGTAAAATCTAGATTAAAAATGTCCATTATTATAGCAAGACTTTATTTCAAGCGAACTTACCCCTACTACAAGGGGATGTAAATGCAGTGCGGCTCTTGCCATGAGGAGATACCTAGTGACAGCATATTCTGTCCAGAGTGTGGGGCGCGTCAAGAGATGAGCCGCGCAGGAGGTCTCCCCGGAGTCGGTTCAATCGGATTGGGTGGCCAAGAAGTTAGTGGTGGCCGTAATTTCGGAGTAGTATCTGGCGAGGCCGTAATGAATCAGAACATGCAAGGTATGCCGGGCCAAGGTATGCCGCCCGGGATGATGCCAGACATCATGGGTCAAATTGCTCAAAATATACCTGGAATGCCCGTTCAAGGAATGCCTCCTGGAGCAATGCCTCCATCAAATGTAACACCAATGCCTGGCCAAACACAACCCAATATTGGAGGATCAAGAGGAGATATGCCTCCTGCTGCAAAAGGACCATCATTGGCAAGCGGTGCTCTTCCAAATTCCAACAATTTAGGAAATAGTAGCAACCAAGCTGGCGGTCTTGCCATTTCGAACAATCCTTCACTATCACCTACCGATGCAATGGTTAATCGTATTGCTGAAGCAGAAAGAACCGTCAAGAATGAACGCAGAAGTCAATGGTTACAGATGAATCAAGAATCTGCTGCCAACGTTCTATCATCTATTGGAGGAGAACTTCCTGCTCATCTGAAAGGAACGGATAACGATGCGAGTGCTGCAGAATTCTTGGCCAATGCGATCGGAAGTGGAAAGGACGATTCCGGCAATGACGCCCTCTATAGAAGAATGTCTGAAGTGGCGGTTAGAAGAGTAGCTCGAAAGCGAGGAGTCGCTGTTGAAACCCCACAAATAAAATCTGAAAATGGTGTTTTAACTGTAAATGTGACATACGTTGATGATGGAAGAGTATTGGATACTCCAGAAGATCTATCATCAGCATTTGAACATGCGATATCAACAGAAGTTGCACTCAAAGGTTTAGATGCAGTTGTTGAAATTGTATTATTCCGTTCCAAGGACGGATCTATCGAAAAAATAGGTGAAGAAGAGCAGACTGTAGAAACTGAAAGCGACGAAGAAATGTTTGCTTGTGAAGTCTGTGATGGATTAGTGAAAGAATCGGACAATGAATGCCCTCACTGCGGTGCTATATTCGAAGAGGATGAAGATGATGCACCTAGCGGAGGACCTCCTTCTCGTGGAGGGCCTCCTTCTCGCAGTGGACCACCTGGACCATCTCGTGGCGGACCTCCTTCTCGCAGTGGACCACCTGGACCATCCCGTGGCGGACCTCCTACCGGCGGACCTCCTTCGCGCAGTGGACCACCTGGACCATCCCGTGGCGGACCTCCTACCGGCGGACCCCCATCTCGCGGAGGGCCTCCTTCTCGCAGTGGACCACCTGGACCATCTCGTGGCGGACCACCTTCCGGTGGACCTAGTGGAGGGCCACCATCTGGCGGCCCAAGTGGTGGACCACCTAAGAGAGGCGGACCTCCTTCCGGCGGACCACCTAGTGGACCGAAACGTGGACCACCTGGTGGACCGAAACGTGGACCTCCGAAATGATTAATTTTTCAATTCAGCGAAGTCCTGCTGACTTCAAACTTGCAAGTAAAACTTGACCGAGTTCACTAGGATCTCTCGCACAAGCAATTCCTGCTTTCTCAAATGCTTCGAATTTCTCTTCCGCAGTACCTTTACCGCCAGAGATAATCGCTCCTGCGTGGCCCATTCTCTTACCAGGCGGAGCAGTGGCTCCTGCTACGAATCCTACAATCGGCTTACTACAATTATCAGCTGCCCATGCAGCTGCTTCTTGTTCGGCATTACCTCCAATTTCACCAATCATTACGATAGCTTCTGTCTGAGGATCTGCTTCGAAGGCTTCCAGGCACTCGATGAAACCAGTTCCATTAACCGGATCTCCACCGATTCCAATGCATGTTGATTGCCCTTCATCAATGCTCATTGTCTGAGCAACCGCCTCGTAGGTCAAAGTTCCGGATTTAGAAACGATTCCAATCCTGCCTTTTGCGTGGATGTGTCCAGGCATAATGCCCAATTTTGCCCCACCTGTTTCACCAGGAGTAATTATTCCTGGACAATTTGGACCAATCAATCTTACATTTTTTCGATTAGCAACATATGCAGCAGCTTTCACCATGTCAAGAGTAGGAATACCTTCAGTAATACAAACAATTACTCCTTCTCCTTTGACTGTTTCAAAGGCATTTGCTGCTTCTATGATTGCTTCACCAGCAAATGGTGGAGGAACATAGATTACTGTAGCATCAGCATCTGTTTCTGAGATTGCTTCAATCATACTATTGAATACAGGTAAACCAAGTACTTCTTGGCCGCCCTTGCCAGGAGTTACTCCTCCTACAAGATTGGTTCCATATTCTACCATCTTACCAGCATGGAACATTCCTTGTTTTCCAGTGATACCTTGAACTAGAACTTTAGCATCTTCCTCAATCCAAATTGCCATTTCACTCACCGCCTCCGATTAAAGATACTATTTTTTGCGCCCCGTCCGCTAAATCATCAGCAGGATGAATATTGAGATCGGAAGCAGCTAGAATCGCCTTACCTTCATCGACATTAGTACCTGCAAGTCTGACAACCAGTGGCACATCCAATCCTAGTGCTTGAGTTGCTCCAATCACACCTCGAGCAATAATGTCGCAACGCATTATTCCTCCAAATATATTCACTAGAATACCTTTTACATTTGGATCTTCTAAAATTATAGAGAATGCAGTCTTTACCTGTTCTTCATCTGCTCCACCACCAACATCCAAGAAATTTGCTGGCTCACCGCCATACAGTTTGATTACGTCCATAGTAGCCATTGCCAAACCTGCTCCATTGACTAAGCAGCCGATATTACCATCCAGTTTGACATAAGACAAACCTGTTTCTTTAGCGCGTATTTCAACATCCTCTTCTTCGGATAAATCTCGCATATCGTTCCATTCCTTGTGCCTGAACTCAGCGTTTTCATCGAAACTAATCTTTGAATCTAGGGCAACCATTTCTTCATCTTCAGTCCTTACTAGTGGGTTAATTTCAACCATAGCACAATCTTGAGATACAAACATGTCATACATATTACCTAACATCTTAAAGAAAGATTTCAATGAATTTCCAGATAGACCAAGAGCCATTCCTAAATCCCTTTTTTGGAATCCCAATAATCCTGCATTCGGATCTACGTTGATTTTGTGAATTTTCTCAGGAGTGTTGTGCGCTACATCTTCAATATCCATTCCACCCTCAGTAGAGGCCATAATCAGGACTGTCTTGTCCTCCCTATCGACAAGTAATGCAAGGTAATATTCATGTGCAATAGCACATCCAGATTCGATGTATAGGTTGTTCACAACCTTACCTTCATCACCAGTTTGAATTGTAACTAGCAAGTTTCCTAAGATATTAGTTGCATATGTTTCTACTTCTTCTCTAGAGAAAGCAATTTTGACACCGCCTTGCATGACCTCTTCGCGAGTTTCGGGATTATACATCGTACCTTTGCCTCTTCC
>QQSA01000098.1:0-16137 GCA_003602535.1 Candidatus Poseidoniales archaeon | reverse complement strand
CCCAGTGCTTCATTTACGCTTGTACAATGGACTCCTTCTAGGACAGGAACTCCTGCTGATTTTAGCAAGGCTTTTCCTTGGAACTCGTGGATATTCATTTTTCTCCCCAACCCCCTCGACCAAAAGGCGCCCTTTGAATGATGCGATTTGAATTAGTAGATTTCACGATGAATTCAATAGCCAAGTTGTAGTCGCTGGAAATATGCAGGTAGTCGTTCTTGCCGGAGGTATAGGCTCGCGTTTGAAGCCGTGGACAAACGACATTCCTAAGCCACTACTTCCTATGCTTGATATGACTCTTTTAGAGAGGGTTGTAGAAGGAGTACCTGCTGATCTTGTGGATGAAGTTGTTGTGGCAGGCGGTTACAAAATTGAGATGATTGAGGAGTATTTTCGAACTGCCAATGTTGATTTTGATGTAAGGATAGTTCCAGAAGATAAACCATTAGGAACTGGAGGAGCATTAGGTAATTGCCGGGACGTCGTTTCAGGTCGTTTTGCATGCTTTAATGGCGACATAGTATCTTCATTAAATGTCGGTCCCATGCTTGAGCAGCATAGCAAAATGGGTGTTAAAGGAACACTTGCTCTTTGGCAAGTTGAAGACCCAACTAGGTTTGGAATTGTCGGACTTGATGAAAAAAATAATGTCACTCAATTCAAAGAAAAACCAAAGCCAGAAGAAGTATTTTCAAATCTAATCAATGCAGGGTCATATATTCTCGAAGAAGAGGTTTTCGACATTATGCCTAACGAGAAACATAGCTTAGAACGAGATATTTTTCCTGTCCTTGCCGAGGAAGGAACTTTGGCTGGTTTCCCTTTTGAAGGATACTTCATTGACGCTGGCACTCCATCAAGTTGGCATGAAGGAGTTACTCGATGTATAGAAGAAAAAAGGTTCAAACAAGGATCTCTATCTCAAGGTTCATGGCATGAAGGAAAGATAACAAAAGCTCGTAACTCTATGGTTCAAGACGATTGTGTAGTAAATGGAGAAGTTAGTAATTCGACCCTGTTAAGAGGTGCGAAGGTTAACCAGGGTGCATCAGTGATAGATTGCCTCATTGGAGAAGGGGCAATAATCGGTGAAAACGCCAAATTATCGGGAGTTGTTGTCGGCCATCGAGCAANTGTTCCTGCAGGACATATTCAAAGTGAAGGAACATTTTGAATCGCAGTCTCCAAAAAGGAAACGCTATCTCGCTAATTTATGGAAGCACCTTTAGTTGTAGTGAATTTCAAGACCTATACCTCTGCATTAGCCAGTGCAGCAGACCGTTTAGGAAAACAAATGGCCGATGTTCAAACTGGGGCAAGAATGGTCGCTGTAACAAGTGCATTCGATCTTTCTAGTGTTAGTTCAATAGATGGCTTGGAAGTTTGGGCACAGCACCTCGATCCTGTGGGGCAAGGATCTCATACTGGTTGGCTAGAACCTGAAACCGCAATTTCTAGAGGTGCCTCTGGAACAATCATCAACCATGCTGAACACAAGGTACCAATAGACCATGTTAGAGACTTAATGGCAATGCTACCTGATGGATTTCCTGTTTGTGCTTGTGCGGCAGATGTATCTGAAGCGCGTGCTCTAGCAGAACTAGGACCCACATTCATTGCAGTAGAGCCTCCTGAATTGATAGGTGGCGACATATCTGTAACAACTGCAGACCCAACTATCGTTAGCGATACCGTTGCAGCTGTTAAGGAAGTTAATCCAAATGTGCGAGTACTTTGTGGAGCTGGTGTAAAGAATGGTCAAGATGTTGCTACTGCAATATCTCTTGGTGCTGAAGGAGTTCTACTGGCGAGTGGAGTCACTAAAGCAAACGATCCAAAGGCTGTACTTGAAGACCTAGTTTCACAACTTTGAGGCTTTAGCCATTTCCAATGCTGATTGCTCTAATCTAGCCCTTTTCAGGTCCTCACCACCGGGGCAAGTATCTCTATGTCCACAATTTCTGCATACTCGCTTACTACTTGCTAATGGGATTTGTGATAAATCACATGACTCGCCCAATTTATTATGCAAATCAATCATGGCTTTCATGTCCTTTCGAATCATTTTGTAAGAGTCATCTACGATTTGTGAATCTGCTCTTTTACTCCATTTGTTCCATCTACCACGACTCCAATATAAATTGCAAACCACATATCTATCTGCCTTGTAAGGAAGTCCTTGCCTATTTACAGCCCAATTAACCATAGCCATGTTTTCTATTATCCGGTCTTGACCTGGATTAGGCACTCCCTGAACTGTAAATCTCATCAAATGACAAGTTTTCCCTCGAAACCAAACTATATCTGGAGCAATATGTAATTGATATTCCCCGAATTTTGTCTTATCTAGGCGAGAAAAAAGATACCATACAGGAATCTTACCATTCAATATTTCTGAAATCGGTTCGGTTTTCATCGCTGCATGGAAACGAAGACAAGCAATTTCAACCAACCGATCTATCTCAGAATCTCTAACTCTATTTCTAAGGCTACTCAAGGTGCCAATTCTAGCCTCTACTACTTCAATAATCGACTTCTGCCTCGATATTGCTCCAATTATCCTGTTTCGTATTTTTGATGCCAAATCGATTTCTATCCAAGCTCTGCCCTTAGAATGGCATTCCAATCTTTCGATTATTACTCCACGTAATGCTCTCTGCATTAGTCTCCATGGAGTAGACCAATCTGCAATATTACTCAGATGACGATTGAATGTTCCTCTGTTTTTTGCGAAACCATATTTCAATATCCATGCTCTAGGACACTGATTCATCAGAACTCTCCTACTTATTGACCATATTTTGGGGCGATTAATCCACCTTAGTTTATTTGTGCTCATAAATCAATGGCATTGCCTCAAGCATTGTCAAGCCTTCCCTAAAAATCAATTGAATTCGATGTAGTATGCAGTGTTGATAACTGCTGCAAAAGTAATCCATGCGATGTAAGGCCAAACAATGATTGAAGCCAACTTGATTGGTTTGTAGATCAAATATGCATAAATTATTGTAAATATTATCATAAATACAAGCATCGTTAATGAAAGAAGATAATTTGCTGAATTAAATACATCACTCCAAGCAAGATTTAGTGCGAGTTGTGTGATGAAAAGAACAATGATTGGATATCTGTATTCTAGTTCACTCCGCCTACTGAGTGTTATGTAGAAACTGATTGCAATACTAGTGTACAAAATGGTCCATATGGGACCTATAATCCAGCCTGGAGGTTGGAAAAATGGTTCGTATTCTGAGTCAAAAGTCAAAGATTACTCACCAGATCTCGCTCAATCAGGCCTGTTATAAATCTCTGTTAATCTGACTGAATTATTGCAATTGTTGTTCTCGACTAAATGTAATTGCAGCCATACCAAGAATAGAAATTGCACCCATTGCACTAAACCCTGGAATACTGTCTACATCAGAATACTCACTTGCAGAAACTGTTACCATACCATAGCCTGCAGTAGTACAAGATGATTCTTTGACTTCACCACCAGTAGAAATTGAAACACACAGTTCTGCGGAATTGTCCTCTCCCTTTTGAATTGCAGCACTAACGATATCCCCAGAAACAGATATTGTTCTACCGCCATACCCCTCATAAGAAGATGAAGATCCATCGCCTCCTACAGATCCACTCCATTCTCCATTGTATGCAATTTTAACTTCCCAAGATACTGCTGCGCTTGAGGTAGGTGAGATTATAGAACCCACGAATAGAAAAGTAATCATTAGCAATATGGTTTTTCTCATTAGCAGTCCTCTCATCAAAATTAGGGTTTAATAGCTCGAGCAATTACGATTCGCTGTACTTCTTGGGTGCCTTCGTAGATCTGAGTGATCTTAGCATCACGGAAGAATCTCTCTACCGGGAACTCCTTGGTGTATCCATAGCCACCTAAGACTTGAATTGCTCTTTCCGAAACCCACATCGCAGTATCTCCTGCAAACAACTTTGCCATACTGGCTTCTTTGGTATGCCTTGGACCATCATTCTCATAATGTTCCTGTTTAGCCCATGATGCTCTATAGACTAGTAGCCTGGCGGCATCTATACGAGTTGCCATATCTGCGAGATAGGTTGTAATCATTTGATGATGAGCGATTGGTTTACCGAATGCTTCTCTCTCATGAGCGTACTTCAGTGCTGATTCATAAGCACCCTGGGCAATACCCAAACCTTGCGCGGCAATACCAATTCTTGAATTGTCTAAAGCATTCATTGCTATTGCAAAACCTTTGCCTGAACCTTTTAGGACATTTTCAACTGGAACTTTGCAATTCTCAAGAACTAGAGTGCATGTATCTGATGATCTAATCCCCAATTTGTCTTCTTTTTTACCAACAGTGAATCCTTCGAAGGATTGCTCCACAATGAATGCAGTTGAGCCACCATGCTTCTTCACGCCATAGTCGGGGTGGTCAACATCCTTTGCAAATAGAACGTAAATTTGTGCCTGTGCTCCATTTGTAACCCACATTTTCTCGCCATTTAGAATGTAATGTGAACCATCTTCTGAAAGTTTAGCTTTACAGACCATAGCTGCCGCATCTGTTCCTGCTCCAGCCTCTGATAGTGAATATGCTCCAACTTCTCCCGCTGCAAGCCTAGGTAAATACTTTGATTTCTGCTCCTCATTACCATGCAGTGCAATGGTTTTAGAACAAAGACCAACATGTACACAGTACATAACTGCAAAAGAAGGATCAATTCTAGCCAACTCTTCAATGATGATTGATTCTGAGACATCATCGACCGGGTTGCCCCCATATTCTTCAGGGATAGTTATTCCTTGTAATCCGTATTCAATGAATTGTGCCCATTCTTCAGCCGGAGGTATTTGGTTGGCGTCACGGTGTTCAATGGTAGGTGGCAGGACCGACTCTGCAAAGTCTCGTACCAGTTCGCGAATCATCTGTTGCTCATCAGTCTCCTCGAAGTGCATGTTACGGGCCAACGAGTCAAAGCATTTGAGCCATACCCCTCTGCAATTCATTTCTTGCAGTGTGTTCATATATTACCGTTGAAACCGCGCCACAGGTTGAGACCATGGATGAAGAGGTCATGGAATTCGGCATAGCACACAGCCGCAAGTATTCGAGGGACCACCTTTGGTACCAAGAAAAAGATGACCGCTTGGTAATTGGGATATCCGGTTACCTAGGTGCAGACATCGGAGAAGTACTTCGTGTGATATTGCCACATGCAGAAACAGAGATTGATGAAGAAATGAATTTGTTCTCGATTTGGACAGCAGATGAAAAATTGACATTCCCAAGTCCATTTGCTGGTGAAATCGCAGAAGTTAATGGTGAAGTAGAAATTAATCCAGATTTGGTTAATGACTCACCATATGATCTAGGATGGATTATCATCTTGGATCCTCATGATGTTGATATGGAAAATCTACTAGATCCAGATGAATATGTCGATTTCCTAGCTGAATCGTGATACGATTTGTCCGGCATCCTATTGAATGAATGGCCTGCCAGTGATTTTTATGGACCTAGAACGTCATGATTTCCAACTCGAAGAGTTGATTGATAGAATCAAAGGTCACGATCATAGATTAATCGCTTTACAGATTCCTGAAGGCTTGAAAATGCAAGCGCTGGAAATGATGGACCAAATTGAAGATGAAACTTCTGCAAAGGTCATACTAGCTGCTGATCCATGCTATGGAGCATGTGATTTAGTACATGATAAGATGAAGATGATGGGTGTAGAATTAGTAGCTCACATGGGCCATTCCCAAATGAATATTGATTCAGGAATGCCGACCCAGTTCATCGATGTAACCTATGATGGCGATCCTGCAATAGATCCAGTACTACCAATATTAGCACAGCATAGAGCAATCGCTCAAGCAAGATTGTCTGAAGGAGATATTTCAGACATGAGTGAGGAAGAGGCACAGGAAAGATTCCTAGATGCTGTTGGAAGAGTTGCCCCTTTGAAAGGTACAAAGCTAGGATTGGTTGCATCAATTCAACATTTACACCTGGTATTCGATTACAAAAAGAGATTCGAAGATGCTGGTTATCAAGTCGAAGTCCCGGTTGGTGGCGCGAGACTAACATTCCCTGGCCAAGTTCTTGGATGCAACTATTCAGGTGACGATGATGAGATTGGCCATTACTTATTCCTTGGCAGTGGAGATTTCCATCCGATTGGCTTAGCACTACATACCGGAAAACCTCTCGCAATGTTAGATCCATACACTGGTGACGCTAGTGAAATGGGTTCAGAACGTATTGAAAGAATTCTTAGGCAGCGCTTTGGATTGATT
Organism: Candidatus Poseidoniales archaeon; assembly: GCA_003602535.1. Lineage (GTDB taxonomy): Archaea > Thermoplasmatota > Poseidoniia > Poseidoniales > Poseidoniaceae > MGIIa-K1. Next base: position 9,845 of record QQSA01000098.1, on the reverse strand, counting down.
ATGGCAATTCAGGAATCGCAAAATTTCGCAATACTGATTGGTGAAAAGCCAGGACAAATGCGTCGAAGTCTAGCATTGAAGTTGAAAAGAACCCTGGCAAAGCATGGAAAGAAAGGTTATCTTCTCGCACTCGAACATGTTGGTCCAGAGTTAATCGATTTCTATCCAGTAGATGCATTCGTTAATACTGCATGTCCTAGAATTGCAATAGATGATTCTGTGAAATATGGCAAACCATTGGTTACTCCTTTCGAACTTGAAGTCGCTCTCGGAGAGAAGAAGTGGGAAACTGGATATCAGTTCGATGAGATACCCTGAAGCCTCTTTCAGGTTGAAAGTTCAATAACCATAGACGATAACCATCAGAAGTCATGAGTTCCTATTTGGACCGCATTGGGGCTGGCCTCATACTCAGCAAACCGGAGGTTTTTGGGTTTGATTATGTACCTGAGTTGCTAGTTGGTAGAGAAGATATGCAAGGCCAATTGGCATCATTATTCAGCACAATAGGTCATTCTGAGGGTACAGGAAGAGCGATTGTCACTGGCCCCGTAGGATCAGGTAAAACGGCTTTAGTAAAGCGTTTCTGTGAAGATGTCATCAGACATCTAGCAGATAAAAGAAATATCAAATATGTCCATGTAAATTGCCGAAATGCATCTACTGCATCTAGGGTAATGCAAAAAATTGTCCAAGAGTTAGATCCTGGTCACCCAGATAGAGGTCTTGGAGTAGGCGAATTGCTAACTAGCCTCAGAAGAATGCTTCAAGGAGACAATAGTCATCTAATCGTAGTACTTGACGAAGTCGACCACCTACTTCGGCAATCTGGTGACGATATAATCTACAAATTGATGAGAATAGATGAAGATGGAAATAGAACTGGCACTCTTTCAGCGATATTGATTAGTCAAGAACAAGTCTTAGACTTGCTAGAAAATGCAGTAATATCTAGATTGGGTAGATCGAACCATATCCGAATCCCCCCTTACGACGAAAGTGGATTATTGAAAATCGCTATGCAGAGAAGAGATTTAGGATTAGTAACTGGAACTTGCCCTGAAGAGATTTTGAATCTTATTGCACAGGCATCTGCACCATCAGGAGATGCTCGTCAAGCAATAGAATTGCTAGAAGGTGCAGCAAAGCGTGCAGAATCATCTGGACGATCGATGATAGAACCTAAAGACGTGCAGAAGACTGTGGTGACTTTACCAAATAATGTTGATTCGATGAATATCGAAGAGATACCCCCTCACGCAATGCTAATTCTATTGGGGCTTTGTAGAAGATTACGCAAAAAAGAAAATGTTAGTAGTGGGGAAGCTGAAAAATTGTATCATGTTGTTTGTGAAGAATATGAACAAGACCCGAAGGGTCACACTACATTTTGGAAACACCTCAAACGTCTGGCGCAAGAAGATATCATCATATCTAAGACTGCAAAATCAGATGTTGGAAGAGGTAGAACGCAACATATCTCAATGCCTCATATGCTTCCCAGTGATGTGGCTAGACGCTTAGAGACTCTGATTCCGACACGACTACGACGTTAAAACATCGAATTTCTACGCACAAAGGGCCTAAATACCCGTCCCATGTCGGCAGGCTGCTCAAGAGTTGATATAATGGCAGACACTACATTCGTCGCAGTAGTCAATGACACCGATTCCGCTAACAACGGATCCTCATACAATATGACAGTGAGTGGAAATAATCTCTCACAATTCCTAGGTAAGAAGATAGGAGATGTTGTAGATGGAATATTCGTAGGAGAAGGTGAGCAAACTCTTGCAGGATACAAACTTGAAATCACAGGAGGATCTGATAAAACTGGAACTCCAATGCGCTCTGACCTCTCAGGAGGTAACCGCCAATCAATCTTGGTAACTGCATCAACCGGTTTCAAGGGACACAGCCTTGTACACAAGGCTAAGGGGGGCGAAAAGAAGCGTTTCCGATACAAGCCAGACGGAATGCGCAAGCGACGTTACTTCCGTGGCAACACAATCACTCAAGACACACGTCAGATTAACCTCAAAGTCGTAGAGGCTGCTAACAAGAGCCTCGCAGACATCCTCGGATCAAGTTCAGAGGAGAGCAGTGAGTGAAGCCGCGAGGCTGATCTCTGAGGTACTGGGGTGGTTGGAAGCATGGCACGCAAGCTTCCTGCACAACCTGAAGTCAATATTGGTCTAGTAGGACATGTTGATCATGGAAAGACAACATTGACACAAGCTCTATCTGGGATTTGGACAGACACACACTCTGAAGAGAGGAAGCGTGGAATTTCTATTAAACTAGGATATGCAGATACTGCATTTTACAAGACTAGCGATGGCCAATACTACGCCACGGGACGAAAACCCGGAGGCGGTAATGATGATATCACTGAATTACAGAGAGTGATTTCTTTCGTCGATGCACCTGGTCACGAGACACTAATGGCGATTATGATAACAGGCGCAAGCATCATGGATGGAGCAATGCTAATGGTTGCTGCAAATGAGAAATGCCCGCAACCTCAAACTCGAGAACACCTGATGGCACTGGAGATTGCTGGAATCAATAATATTGTAATCGTGCAGAACAAAATCGATCTCGTTACCCGTGAAAGGGCTATTGAATCATATAATGAAATTCAAGAGTTTTTGAAAGGAACTATAGCTGAAAACTCACCTATCATTCCAGTTTCAGCACATCATGATGTCAATCTAGATATTCTAATACAGGCAATTGAAGCTACAATTCCTACACCGGATAGATCAGCCGACAAGAGAGCAATAATGCATGTAGCACGTTCTTTTGATATCAATCGACCAGGAACAAGGCCTACAAAGTTGCGTGGAGGCGTCATTGGAGGCAGTATTGTTGAAGGTGAATTCAATATCGACGATGAGATAGTTATTGGGCCAGGAAGGAAAATTCAGAAAGGTAACAAAGTACACTATGAGCCAATTCACTCTAAGGTCTCCAGCATGCAAGGTGGCGGCTTGAACCTTGAAAACATGCATGCTGGTGGATTATGTGGCATGGCTACACCACTAGATCCAGCAATTACAACTTCAGACAATCTTTCAGGACAGGTCGTAGCAAAAGTAGGAGACTTACCTGAAGTTAGAGAAAAGGTAACTATATCTGTAAATCTAATGAAACATATGGTTGCAGGTGAAGGAGAAGATGCTTCTTCAATAATGCCATTAAGATCTAATGAGATGTTGATGGTAAATGTTGCAACCGCTACCAGTGTCGGAGTGGTTTCTAACCCAGGTAAAGGTAAAGCAACTCTAAATCTACGACTTCCTATCTGTGCAGATAGTGGTCAAAGGATTTCTCTTTCAAGGCGAGTAGGTTCTCGCTGGCGACTAATTGGTCATGGCACTATCGAGTGATTTCCATGCAAAAAGTCCTGGTTGATGCCTGTGGCTGGGTCGCTGTAATCGAGGCAGGAATAAATATCGATCAAGGATTGTTAGAATGCGCAGGAACGAAACAATTGGCTATTGTTCCAAATGTAATATCGGAGTTAGAATCACTAAACGAACGAAAGTTAATGATTTCAATGCTAAAAACAAAGGCGGAAATCATTATTCCAAATGAAGATATTGGAAATCATACAGACGACCAACTGCTAGCCATTTCAATTGAAAATAATTGGCCGGTTTTGACTGTGGATACCGAACTTAAAAAGCGATTATCTGAATCCAATATTGCATGGATAGAAGTAAGCGGAAGATCCCATCTTAGACGCGTAGGATGAAGAATGTCGGTGATTATTTCATATACCAAAGTAATCGGATAGGGGCCATGAAAATCAATCAAGGCCTTCCAGGCATGTTAAGCAAAGATGGTTCATTGGTTGATTCTGATGAGATGATCCAGCTCCTAGTATCACTTGGAGTAGAAATCAATACAGCAAAAACGTTGATTTGTCTACAAATCCATGGCCCTTCAACATCTGTACAATTACAAAAACGCTGTAATCTTAGACAACCAGATGTTAGTATTTCAATAAATCAACTCGATAGATTGGGCGTAATTGAAAAAGTATACACAAATAGTCAAGGAAGAGGCAGGCCATCACATATCTACAGATTATCAGTACCACTAAAACAAGCATTGATCCCATTTAAGAATAACGCTATAGAACGTGTCTCTACATTGCAAAGTCAGCTTGACCGCTTATCGAAAATATCAGATGTAATAAACTAATCAAGGAAGAGTAAAAAGAACATCATCGCCATGTCCATCTAACAACCTTAGTTTAACACCTGCATCGATCCATGCATGAGCATAATTTATTGCTCCAAATGCCCGAACATAATCGCCATTATCCATGAAATGTTGAGCATCACTAGCGTAATCATCAGCCATCCGAAGCATAATTTGAAGTTGCTTAGACTCATTTGTTCCATCTTCAGGGATTGGTGTTGCCTTTTCCCTAGCTTTTTTTGTTAGACCGATATAATGAGTCAGCTTCTCTTCAGTCACTGTATCGCTAATTGTCACATTATTCACCTCTTTGACTAGCGAGTAGACGATTTACATCCGACGTACGTCCCAGTGATTCATACAATTCGATTGCCAAAGAAACTCTTCCCTCTTCTTCAGCCTGACAAGCGCGCTTGAATATCTGGCGACGTTCTTCCCAATCGCTAGCCACCTTAGCCTCAGCGACCATTTTTTGTAATTCGACTCTCCTAAGTTGTGATAATTCTGGTGATTGCCATATTCTAACTAAACCATCTCGCTTAATTGTGGCCATAGTATCTGCAGCCAAGCCTATCAAGAAATCTCCAAGATTAGAATTAACTGACTCGATGTGCTTGTCTTCAGTCATTGGATTCAAGCTGCCATCAATAGATAGCACCCACCAACCATCACCAGACCTATGTGATGCCAAAGGTTCCAATGAGCGCGTATCTATTGTTTCCAAATTATCCCAGCCGTACGGGTGAGGGGAACCTTCCCATAACATACCATCAGCAGATTGCATCAAAACTCTTCCTTGTGACATCCGACTTACCCAGGACCATACTCTATCTTCCAAAAGCCTCTGTGAGTCTTCATTAGCTAATCTAGCGCATCTTAATTTGCCATCTTCATCCTGCCACATTAGATGTTCTCGATCAAACCAGCCTACTAAACGGCGTATACCTTCGACCGACAGACGTTTCAGTCCCCTTCCTTCTTGATTAAAAACGTGTAACTGCCCCTTTCTGCAAGAAAGTACCCAGCCTCCGCCTGGCCGTGATAAAATATCACTAAAACCGCCGTCTGTCGATCTACCTTCTCCAATCTGTGAACCATCACTCACTCTAAGAAGATGGAAACCATGTCCATACAGAACTCCAATTTTACCTGAAGCATGAGCAGCAGAATGTACTCTGAATGGTAATTTTCGCTTCCATCTTTGATTGGTATCTTCATCTAGTAGAATCAATTCTAACCCAGTTGAAATTAACAGGTCGCTACCTACATTGCATGCAGTTGAAATCAGACTTGGCGCTTGCCAAGATCTAGAAACAGACCAAGTCATACACTCGCCTCCATCATTCCCCAAGCCACTAATTGGGCTCTGGCATCATTAGTCAATTTGAACATTCGAGTTCTACCTTTCTGCTGAACCGAAAGTATACCTCCTCTATAGAGTCGATTACACATCTGCGACATCCTCGGCCTTCTAACGTTCAATTTATCCTGAAGACGAGCATCAGAGGGTGAGAATTCTCTTTCAGAAGCAACCTCTACAAGAACCGCTTCACCACGAGAAAGGCTACGTAATGTTTGCATATCGAGTGGATTGCTTTCTTTTTGCCCAATAACTGGACGTCTAATCGCAGCTAGTAAATCAGCAACTCCAACTCCAGGTGGGGCCTGCAATGCATCCAAAAGTTGGCCAAATAGTCCTTCAATCTCATCTTTGTTGCTAACAGTAGGCTTTTGATTGGTATAATCTAGCTCATCTTCAGCGAAATGTGGCATCTCATCTTCTATCGATATAGATTCTTCATCCATTAATAGTGCCTCAGGCTGATCTGAGACCCAAAGACTGTTGGCATCTACTCCAGGTGGTTCTTGGTCGATTATAGGTGCATTTTTCTTATCGAATGGTGGTGATTCTAATTTATTCCTCCGATTCCTAGCAGCTAAGCCGCCAAAAGCGCCCATTGCAGGCAATGAAGGAGGAGGTGTTTGAGGGATAGCAGCAGGTTCTTTTTCCAATTCATCTAAATTTAAATCAAAAATAGGCTCAAACTCCTCTTCGACTTCATTTTCTTCTTCAAAAGAAACCGTGATATTTGGCGATTCTAGTTCCTTCACAGGCTCGTCATACTTTATTTTTCTAGGATTTGATCGCTCTTCATCGACCATATCTCGCATTAATCTCATTACTTTGGAAGGCATACCGTTAGTTTTCTCAACAATATGATTCAATGCTTCTTCTGGCATGTTCCAATTTAGTTTAGAAGCACTAGCGATACGTATTTCACACAACTCCTTGACTTGAACTGAGTTCATTGGCATGATGACTTCGGAATGGTCGAAATGATTGGCAAGTGAAGCAGGTAATTGTGCCCTCTGATCTGTTGTCAACGACACAATTACCAATGCATTCAGCCGATGAAGAGGGTTTACTAATGTAGAAAGTATATCAGACAATTTCTTGCCATCTGCATTCGAAAAATCGAGCGATATGAGGGGTAAAGGCCCAGTCGTTCCTTCAGTAGTAGATACTAGTCTAGATACCAACTCTTGTGTGCTAGAAGGGACATCGAATCCAACTAATGAGACATATATCTCGTGCAAAATTTGGGAAACATGCTCGGAACTAGGAAACATATCCAAATGAACACTCTTCTCTGTTTCTTCTGATACACAGCGCATCAATGAAGTTCGACCAGATCCTGTTTCTCCTACCAATAGTACCATTCTGGCATTCCTGGTTTTCAAAAATCGAGACCATCTAGCGCTGACATCTTCTCGTCCAATCAACAATTTGGATTGGCCTCTTTCCAATGGCCTAGCATGGAATGGATTCGACCTTAATGCAGGAATCCCAAGGACTGGCGTATTTTCACTCATAGTAGCAGTGGGATTTAGAGAGTATATGATGTTTCACCAATTTGTGTGCTTAGAGGGCAGCGTTAAGACGCGTTGAATCAGCTACGAGGGCATTCAAAACATCGGCATTAACGCAATGTTAACGCATAGTTAACGCGTTAGTTAAACCGTTAATCAGCGGTTTCTTCATCAAGGAGACACCACCCCCTTCAACCGGAGGCACATGCAATATGCCAGTTGAACAAAGTCGACTTTCAGGCTTCTTCAAACTCTCTGTCGAAGAAAGAAGACAGAAAATTGCAGAATTAGCCAATTTATCGGCCGATGAAGTCAATGCCTTGCAAATGCATGGTGAATTAAGCGAAATCGCCGCCGATCGTATGATTGAAAATGTGATTGGGACGATGTCCCTCCCAGTAGGAGTAGCTACAAACTTCATTATCGACGGATCACATTACTTAATCCCATTCTGCCTAGAAGAATCAAGTGTTGTTGCAGCGGCAAGTAATATGGCCAAAAGATGTCTAAACAAGGGAGGATTCAGGACATCTAGCGACAAACCGATTATGATTGCTCAAATTCAAGTGATGGACTTGGACGACATAGAGGTTGCAAGTGAAGCCATACTCACTGCTAAATTCGAATTGATGGCCATGTGCAATTCATTACCTTCAACCATGATTAAACTAGGAGGAGGGTGCAAGGACATCCAAGTTCGTAATATTGACTCGATGTCAGGGAGAATGCTTGTGATTCACCTTCTTGTTGATACTAGAGACGCTATGGGTGCAAATGCCGTCAATACCATGGCTGAATTGATTAGTGGTAAAGTAGAAGAGATTACTGGAGGAAGAGTCCATCTTCGAATTTTATCAAACCTGGCATCACAAAGACTGGCAAGGGTTGAGGCCACATTTACACCAGAAGAACTTTCTAACGATGGTTCGAGAGAAGAGGGTTCTAAGATTATTTCAGGAATATTGGAAGCACACAACTTCGCAATGGCAGATCCTTACAGAGCAGCAACACACAATAAGGGCGTAATGAATGCTATCAGCGCTGTCGCCCTAGCTTGTGGACAAGACTGGAGAGCCATTGAAGCAGGATGCCACTCATGGGCCGCAGTAGAAAGCGGAAGATACACATCAATGACTCGATGGCATAGAGATTCAGAAGGCAACCTAGTTGGAAAATTAGAGACGCCAATGGCAGTAGGAATTGTTGGAGGAGCATCTAAGGTCCATCCTGCAGCTAGAGCAAACCTTGCGATACTAGGAGTAGAATCAGCACAAGAATTAGCAGGAATAATCGCTGCAGCAGGACTAGCACAAAATCTTGGAGCAATGCGAGCATTAGCCACCAGTGGAATACAAGCAGGTCATATGAAACTCCACGCCAGGAATATGGCTGTAAGCGCAGGTGCTATCGGAGATGAAATTGACACTGTTGCAAATTTGGTTAACTCACAAAAAGGCCCAGTAACTCAACAACTAGTCAAACAAACTCTAGATGAATTAAGAAAACAATAATCACTCATCTTCACCGAGATCAAGTGTTGTTTGCATACCACCATCTTCCCCAGTTTCATCTCTTAATGCTAACTTACTCTCCATACCTTCTAGCATACCTGAAGACAATACCATTTCTCTAAACCATGCCTTCACTTTCTTACGATCAGTGTGTGGACAGCCGAACATTTCTGAAAAACGACGAGTCGTTGTTAGGCGACGAGTATTTCCGTCCCTCCTACGGCCAATCAATCCGGCTTGAGCTAATTCCCTGATATGATCGTAAGCCCTTTGTCCAAGTAATTCGACTAGCCTAGATTGAGGCATTGGTTGATGATAAGCGATTAATGCCGCTGCCTTCAATAATTTTGGAGGAAGTTCAGATTTTGTTTCCTTAGGAAGGTGATTAGCAATCATAGGCTTTACTTCCATAGCCCATTTACCGCCAATCTCTACAACCTGTAGTCCGCCATTACGTCTTCTTTTGATAGTAGATTGGAGATTGGTAATAGATTCAGATATCTCTTCTTCCTCATACCCTAATTTCTCTGACAAATCGGTAACACTCATCGAACGGCCAGCACTGAATAGAGTTGCTTCAAGTAAAGTTTCCAATGGTATCTCAGACATGTAAATTACTCCTTACTCAACTAGCCAATCATCAGGATTTTCTGAATTGGCTTCTTGCTCTAGTTTTGCTCTTCGCTCTTCTTCAAGTGCTTCCTTTGCCCTTTCTGCCAACCTGGCAGCATGTCGCATAGATTCAGTTTCGTCTTCTTTAATTGAATCCGAATCATCTTCCATAAGCCGGTCAGCAAGTAATGTGGCATCATCGAATGATTCAGCGTCTGGCCACCGGTCTTCCAACATAATTGGATCATCTGGCCCTTCTTGACTTATCCAAGCATAACCGCGGTGAGTGAGGAATAATCCTGCCACAAAAGATGTGATTTTTGATTCCATACTGTAGCCTTCTGGTATTTCACCAAATGATTCAAGGAGAATTTTTTCTAATTCTGTAGTTACCTCAGAAACTGGAACTTTAATCTGTTTTCGTGCATCACACACTATCCTCATAGCATCCCAACATCTTCTGATATCGCCTTCCATGTCCTCTTTATGCATTCTCGAGCCGACATTATCCAACATGCTCTTCAATTCTTCAGCATGGCTACGGCGATATTCTTCCTTTGCTTTCAAAATCTCAGCTTCATCGCAAGCATCTTTCAATGCAGAAAGTAATTCGCCGAGAGTAGATGGCCTTCCTTCCTC
>QQSA01000097.1:10498-42726 GCA_003602535.1 Candidatus Poseidoniales archaeon | reverse complement strand
ATGAAATCTTCTGGATAGCCAGTATGTTTGACGACCACACCAATCAGTTTCGGCTGAATGTCACCACTATCTGTTGTAGATACTGGTGCTGGCGCAGGCGCTGGAGTAGGTGCTTCGGCGACTGGCGCTGGTGCTTCCATTACTGGTGCAGCCACTGGAGCAGATGTTGCTCCACCTGTCATTTTCTGGATATATGCAACGAAGTGATTCAACGTTGGATGATCTGAAAGTACGAAATCCTCGTCGACTGGAAGTGAAAATATTTCTCTTACATCTCCCATGATTTCGGCTTGCTTGACAGTATCGATTCCTAATTCTCCTTCAAGGTCTTGATCCATCTCGATGAAATCTTCTGGATAGCCAGTATGCTTGACAACCACCCCAATCAGTTTTGGCTGAATGTCGCCACTATCTATTGCTGCTACTGCAACAGGTGCTGGCGCAGGCGCTGGTGCAGGAGTAGGTGCTTCAGCGACTGGCGCTGGTGCTTCCACTACTGGTGCAGACACTGGAGCAGATGTTGCTCCGCCTTTCATTTTGTGAATATATGCAATCATGTGATTGAGTGTAGGGTAATCTGAAAGAACGAAGTCTTCATCCACAGGTAGTTCGAACTTAGTTCTGATATCTGCCATAATTTCAGCTTGCTTGACAGTATCGATTCCTAATTCTCCCTCGAGATCTTGATCTAATTCTACAAAGTCTGCAGGATATCCTGTATGATTGACTACCACTTCGATAACAATTGGAGTAATATCTCCAGACGCAGTTGGAGTTGATGGTTTCTCAACATTTACCGGTTCAGGCGTTGGCGCTGGCTCTGCAACTGGTTCTGGCGCAACCTCAGCAATTACTGGGGCTGAGGAAGGCATGTCTTTAGCAATAGCATATTCTTCACCTTGTAAACCACCATGCAGATTATTGTCACCATCGACATAAGCAACCAATTTATTTTGGAGCACTCTCAATTCAATATTTGATGTACCAGCAAGAGATTGATTCCATGCTAACAATTTCTGCTTGTCTATTCGGTCTCCACTAAATTCAATTTTACGAACTAGCGATAGCCCGATTTGACTTCCAAACCCTGCTGCAAACCTCATTCCGTACTTGAGATTAGAATATTCTCCACCCTTTGACAATGTCAAGTTTCCAAGTTCTGGGTCTACTTCTTTATGATTAGCGATTGGAGGTATTCTTCCAGTCATCATGCCGTAAAACATTGAAGCATCTTCAATTCCAACACCCATTGGGTGGCCGGTGAAACCTTTGGTATTCGCAATAACAATCGAATCTGTACTAGAACCGAAAGTATCTCTCAATGCTTTGACTTCGGCTTGAGCAGAACCACCTCTAGCAGGAGTATATGTTTCATGAGAAAAGAAGGCCAAATCTGGTGCCATCTTATGCCGATCTAGTCCCCAACTTTCTTCCATATCGGTGATGAAATCATTCACTGTAGAGGCCACATGTTCAACATCTAGTCGAGTCCCATGGAATGCGGAGTTTGCTACTTTTGTACCCAATAACTCCGCCATAGGTTGAACACCTCTTTGGTCGGATTGTGATTTTCTTTCCACTACGAATGCAGCAGCCCCCATTCCTAAGACTAAGCCGTTTCTGCGACGGTCAAACGGTAGTGCTGCTTCTTCGACAACATTGCTGGTTGATGCAGCCCCACTTGCAGCGAATCCTGATCCAATCCATTCCCACAAATCATCTCCAGTAACATCATCTGCAGAGATGATGACAACTCTGTCGCATCTATCTGATGAAAGCCAATCTTCTGCAACGCTAAATGCTGCTGTAGCAGAAGCACATGCTAGATTGATTGTTGTGTTTGGTCCACGGATACCTACGTGCTGAGCGAATTGAGAATGGCCCATATTCAGAATCTGGAACAGATATCTTCTATCGAAACGCCCATCTCCATCGTCTCCGTTTACCTTAGCATGTTTTGCTGCCATCTGATGACCTGCGAAACATGATGAAAATACAATACCGGTACGATCTCTGTAAGCTGAAGGCATCTGCCATGAGCGAATTAATCGTAGCCCGCCCTTTCCTACTTGCTCTACAGGAGTCAATGGAATGCCTGCATCTTTGAGAGCGATAAGTCCCGCAGCACATGCTAGTTGAGTTGTTATATCCCAAGCAGCTGCAATCTTCGCATCTATTCCAAATTCTTCTGATGGATTAAATGCGCCTCTTAATCCTGCTAACTGAGGTATGTCTCCGAATTCGGTGGCAGCATCCATTCCGACACTGCCATCACGTCCTTTGATTAATCGTACGATATTTTTGTCAAGCAGTCTTTGTTTGTAGTCATCACTAACTTCACTAATACAAGATTCTCCACGGACTAATTTCTCAAAATTACCTTCATCAAAGACTCTTTCTCCACCAGGTAATCCAAGAGAAATTCCTGTTATCACGAACGGGTCATCGCCTCTGTCATCTAATTTAGTAACACGATTTTTACTTCCAGTAACCGGAGCCGATGTTATCCATCTTGTGATATCCCCAGGAGTCTTTGCAACAGATATATCCCATTCGGGATCAGTACTACACTTGGCATGGACTGTTGATACTATTTGTTGAATCTGTGAATCTGACATTCCCAAAACAGATCTCATGTCGACATTACCTTGACAGAACTTAGCAGGATAGCCTGTTTGAGCAGAAATCAATTCGCCTACCAATGCAATCTTATCGGCGTCTGGATCAACATATGCCTCAGCGGATTGAACTACATTTTGAGTAACTACATTTCCACCTTTAGAAGGAAGTGGTCGGCTCCTTTCTTTGAGAGGAGTTGCCGGTTTCGTAATGCTATTTTTGGCTTCAATTGGACCAGCACGGAATGCCTCTGTCAAGTGAGGACTGGTAGAACTAGGCCATTCAGGTGGACGGCCTGCTAGTGCTAGCGCACCTAAAGCCGACAAGAAAGTTGCAATCCCTCCCGCCTTAGGGTGGTTAGTCATTACCGGAAGTGCTGCTTTGCCTTCCAGAATTTGTGAAGCGAAGACGGTCAATGCCCGCTTTGGACCGACTTCAACAAAAATTCTTGCGCCTGCCTCATACATTGAGTTGATCTGAGTAGTCCATTCTACACTAGATGCCATCTGAGGCGCTAATTTAGACAATACTGCAGATTTAGAATCTCCCCCATTATCCATTGGATACCATCCTCCATCGACATTGCTGGTTATTGGAATACTTGGCCAACGAATATCGAGGCCTTCCAAGAATCTACGCAATGGTTCGTTTGCAGGAGCCACAATTTTCGAATGGAATGCGTGACTAGTTGCTAATGCTACGGTTTGGAATCCCTCGGCCTCGAACCTAGACATCGCTTCTTTGACCGGAGCGGTTTCTCCAGCGATTACAGTCATCTTTGGAGAATTCTTGTTAGCAGCGATTACATATCCGTCAATTTCGTCAATGATTTCTGCAATTCTCTCATAAGGAGCTGTAACGCTAGCCATCAAACCTTTGTCATCTATTTCGACACTACCCATTTCTGTTCCGCGTGCTGCGGCTGCTCTGAGTGCACCATCCATATCGAGAATTCCTGCGCTCATCAATGCAGCATATTCTCCCAAACTATGTCCTGCAACCATGTCAGGCCTATGGCCATGAGAATTCAATGCGGCTTCTATCGCTAAATCAGCGGTTAGCATAGCGGGCTGAGTATATTCTGTCTGTTTCAGCTTATTTTCAGCCTCTTTTCTTTCATCTGCTGAGAGATTTTCTCTTAGGACGAATGAGGAAAGTGACTCGCCATCTAACACATCGACCATAGTGACATCTGCCTTATTCCAAACATCTCCCACTCCAGTAAATCTGTTACTTAGGTCACATGTCATGCCAACATATTGGCTACCTTGCCCTGGATACATGTGAGCGACTTTGGCAGCATCAGGAAGGGCAGGGTCATCGCTGAGCATTATCCCTTGACTCATCAAGAATCCCCATTTGGCCTTGTCATCTATCGCTTTGTTGGCAAGGTCGATTCTCTTAGTTAATTCAGCCCAGCTTGTTGCAGTGATTGCCATCCTAACTGAATCGCTTGCAGAGTATGACCAATGATTTTGAAGAGTGAATGAAAGGCGCATGCCGTTAGGATCATCATCGAAATTAGGGCCGCTAAAAGACAACGCAGAAAGTTTGGATTTTACAGATTGGATTGAGTCTCCTGATAGTAACAGAAGGCCGCCTTCAATCGATTTTAATTCTTCATGCGTCAGTGAAGGTTTTGCATCTGTTGCCGATGTTGTTCCAGCGTATGCATCCCATCTGCCGTCCCAATGTGAAACTAAATCTGCATGATATTGCGGATCATAACCCTCGATTGCTACGTGGAAGTTTGTGCCTCCGAATCCGAATGCAGACACTCCAGCACGCCTAGGATGTGACTCAGGTTCCGGCCAGTCCCTCGCTTCTGTCGGAACGAAAAATGGGATTTTGTCCCATTCTACAGTAGGATTAGGAGTTTGGAAACCTGCGCTCGGAGGAATTGTATTGTGATATACTGCATTACATGCTTTCATGATTCCTGCAATTCCCGCTGCAGCTTTCAGATGCCCAATTTGACTTTTTACTGAGCCTACAGCAATGTGGTCTCCCCCATCAAGCCCTGTCCAGAGCAATGATAGTGTAGACAACTCAGTCGCATCGCCAACTTTTGTTGAAGTTCCGTGAGCCTCAACTAACTCAACGGTAGAAGGAGCGTATCCTGCTTGAGAATATGCACGACTTACCGCCTGCACTTGTCCTCTTTGGCTAGGCGCAGTAATACCCTTGCCACGGCCATCTGAAGAACCGCCTACTCCTCGAACTACTGCTTTGACATCATCGCCATCTCTGATAGCATCTGAAAGTCTCTTGAGCAACAATACCCCTGCTCCTTCTCCCATTACGAATCCATTCGCACTTGCATCGAACGGTGTTGAGTGAGTTGCAGAAAGCGCACCTATTGCGCTGAACTTTGCATATGTCGCTGCCTCCATACACCTATCTGTTGCTCCTGCAAGCATAGTATCGACCTGCCTGGTCTGCAATAATCTGCAAGCATCGAGTAATGCAGCCATTGAAGATGCACATGCTGCATCGGTAGAGTAATTCGGGCCTTGCAAGTCCAGTAAATTCGCTACACGTCCACTCACGACATTGGCTAATTCACCGGGCATAGTATCTTCATCGATACGCGGTTTACCTTCGCACATTTTTTCGACAATAGCATCGGCTTGTTCTGGAGTTGAGCCATTTTCGATTGCGATTTTTCTCATTTCTGCGCTGTAGATTCTAATATTTGTTTCAGAGCGGTTTTCACCGCCCAGTGCATTAGCGAATATTACGCCTGTTCGGGCTCTGTCTAACACTTTCCCGTCTTCGCCGTAACCTGCGTTTTCAATTGCATCAGCAGATACTGTCACCGCCCATAGTTGGCACGGATCAATTTGCGGCAAAGTCCCTGGAGGTTGCCTCCATCGTCTCCAATCAAATTCGTAATCATCTACGAATGCCCCGATTTTAGAATATGTTTTGCCTTCAGTAATGTTTCCAGGAGCTCCGTTTTCCCAATAGATTTCAGGATCCCATCTACTTTGGTTTACTTCTTTGATAGACACATGGGCATCGATAATATTCTGCCAAAACCCTTCGATATCATCCGCATCTGGCATCAATGCAGCCATTCCAATAACTGCAATTGGTTCGAAGGGCGCTTGGTTTAGCCCGTCTACTGGTTTTCCATTTGCTGTAGTGATTGACATGTTTCATTCCCCCATTATGCTTGATGGCACCATAGTAATCGAATACCCAGCATCGACGTGAATGCATTGCCCAGTGACTCCTGATGCAAGAGGGCTTGCTAGCCAAGTGGTACAACCTGCAACATCAGACTGAGTGACATTTCTTCGAAGCGGAGAATTATTTGCAACATGATCCAAGATGTTATCAAATCCAGGGATGCCACTGGCAGCAATAGTTCGTATTGGGCCGCTAGATATTGCATTTACACGGTGCCCTTCAGGGCCCAAATGGCATGCCAATTCTCTAGTCCAGCATTCCAAGGCCGCTTTAGCCATACTCATAATTCCGTATGAAGGGACATGTCTTGTTGAAGCCGCATAAGTCAGAGTTATTGTTGAGGAACCAGGGTTGAGGTAAGGTAAAGCGAATTTAAGGCAACGCTGCAATGAATTTGCAGAAATAGTAAATGCCGTATTGATGCTCTCGTCTTCGACGAATAATATTGGTCTATCGAAGCATTCTCGAGGCGCAAATCCGATCGCATGAATCAAAATATCTGCTTTCAAGCCAGGATTCTCTTTACTAAATGCGTCAAAGAATTCCTTGGTATCTGCATCTGTAGCAACGTCTAATGGATAAAATCCTGCAATTGCCGGCAGCTTGTCTTTCAATTGGAACACTCTGGACATAAACCTCTTCTGATAACCGAGGTAAAGTTTGACCCCTGCATCTGCAAGACTCTTACAAATCGCCCAAGCGATTGAGTCTTCACTTGCTACACCAAATACGAATGCAACTTTACCTTGTAAACCAAGCATGATTAGCACCTACCCTTAGGGTAGGTGTTTCCCTAGCCACCACGCCTATGACTGTTGCCATGGTTAATCGGGGTACAAAGGCAATTACTGGGGTGAAAAAATAAACCCAAAAATCACCTTAATCATAAATCATCGAAGTCGAAGTCGTCATCAAAATCAAAGTCATCGTCGAAATCGTCTTCAAAATCTTCTTCCACGGCTTTAGCCTTCTTCGCTTTGCCGCCGGATTTTTTCGATTTGCGGACCGCTTTAGCTGCTCTCTTGGCTTCTTTGGCAGCGGTCTTTTGCTTACCCGCAGCTTTTTTGGTTAAACGAGAAATTAGGACTAATAATACAACGACTCCAATCAAGCCTCCACCAGCCATTCCAACCATTGTCATGGTTTCAGAATCTAAGGTGTCTAAGGTGTCTAATCCAAAGCCGCCTTCATCTTCGGAACTCCTAACTGTTATCTCGACAGTCCAACTATCTTCTCCAGCGATATCGCCAGGTGCCGCATCATCAGAATATGCGAAGATATTCGCATCGATTGATAATTCGCTGGACAGCCCATCTGGAGCATTTAGCACAAATGATCCTATCTCAGAAGTAGTGCTCGGCTCCAAAATCGTTCCTAAAAATACATTTGATTTTGATAAATCACTACATGACTCCGCTGATGATTTGTAGCCCCAACAAAATTTAAGATCAAATCCTGCATCAATAAGTTCATCTTTGTTTTCCATACCCAGAACAAAGGTTTCCAATTGTATATTGCCATCATTGAATATTGTTAAATCGATTGTGCCCTCTTCTCCCGAATCGAGACTCAGCACAGAACGAGTAACTTCTAAACTAAATTTGGTGTATGGCAATGATTCAACCTTACCTTGGATTGAATCTGTTATGTTTAACATACTCACATCGGGAGAAGGTATTGGATCAACACCAATGCTTACTACTTGTGCATTTATTTCATAATTTTCAAATGAAACTGGAAGACGTTCTGCTGCAGAAAAATCGACATAAAAAGTCTCCTCGCCACCCGCCTCAATAGTGTAGGTTGATTCACTTCCAGGAGATAGTTCGACTCTGAAATCATTACCATCGACACTGGTCTCAAGTTCAATAGTTTCAGTAACCGACCCAGTATTGGTAACCGTGCACATTCTTTGGAACATATTAGACTCGCCTGGAGTGACATCGATACTGATTGTATCGGAGTTTTCACACTCTAATTCTACCCCTAGCCCCGGCATTTGGCCTTGGGCCTGTGCGCCCGAAGGAACAAAAATGCAGAGAACAAGAATTGAGATTAAAAACACTCTTTTCAAAGTTCCACCAAATAACCCGAGGTGAATTAAGGTCAAGAAGTCTTGGTTAGTATGGACCATATATACGGTCAGGTAAATCCCTATGACAACAATACAGAATCTCTTCATCTAAACCTGCTGCGAGCAATTGTCTAGTTCTTTTTGGAACTGTTTTTGGACCAAGAACTGCCCCCGGTCTTCGCGGGTCATCCATGTAGTCGGTTTCAAGCATGAAACCATGTGAGGAGTTGTCATATGTCGACATTAATTCCTCAATTGAACCACTACCTGCGAGTACACTTGGAGTTATTCCTTGGGTGTAAGAAGATTCTACCCTTGGTGGAGCATAGTGTCTGACTAAACGTTCACGTGACAACCCTGCCTTATCCGCCATCGATGCTAATTCACCATATGTTTCATCAGATTCTCCTTCAACGTGAAGTTGCAGTGGTATGCTTTCTTTCGCAGCCATTTCCATAGTTTCTAGAAGTAACGCATTTGATCGTTGCCAAATCTCATCAGAAACTTTCCAATGAGGCCTACCTACTTCTCCAACTCCATGCGCCTTACCTTCATGAACAAAATCAAGAGCAGTTTCGATACTGTCCCAGTAATTTTCCTCAGCTCGATCGCCCAATGTTTCGAATTGGTGAGCGAATGCTGCAGGATGCGGGCCAAGTATGACACGAACATTTAATCCAAGTTTTCTAACTTCTTCGGCCATTGAAATTGTATTGGCATACGATGATTTGTGCCCATCTCTGGTAGTAGGAGGTTTAGCAAAATCAGGACAATGGACCAAAACTAAATCGGTTCCTCCTACTCTCAAAAAATCTCTAGCTGCATCTAAGTATCTTCCTTCACGATTAAGATGGAAATGATTGTCAAGGATTGGCCCTTTCCAATCCATAAATCTCACGCCTTGAGCGATTTTTTATTTGCAAATTTAGATTTCCAATGCACTGCCGCCATGGCAACCATGTTTTGATGGCGAGCGTTCAAAGCAACACAACGACCATCAGCCCAGATTAGCAATTCGAGATCGTGTCTTGTATCGTTTAACCTCAGGCAACCTAATCTTTCATCTATTGAAGTAGTCCCGCTACCTAAATTCATTCGTAAATTGTGGATTGGAACCACTTCTCCGAAATTGAATGATGCCACAATGGGTCCTAATTCAGCAACCAATCCAGAATCATCACGGCCCATGCGGAGAAGCATTTCTTTTGCTGCTGCTCTAGCAGCTTCTATTCGATGAGTCCCGTGAACAATAATACGGCCTTCTTCATCGATGATTAAAGTTGCACGAGGAACATCTAGCATCTTGATAATCACATCGCCGTTCTTTACTCCTCCAAGGCGCTCTACAGCCTCTTCAAGGTCAACAGGAGGCGATGGAGTGAATCGAACTAGAAGATTCTCGACCCTAACTTCGATGTTATTTTGTGCGCCCATTCTCACTCCTCCTCTTTATCCGAAGAACCGGAGAGTGATGAACTCTCCTCTGCTTCAGGAATAGTATCCAGTGCAAAAAGGATAGATTCTTTGCTGGCCTGTTGTATCGGCACCAGTAGTACCGCATCATCTCCATGTTCCTTTCTTAGAGATGCTAATCCACCACGCAATCTACTTGCTAATCTTAGATCCTTCTCCAAATTCAATTCTTCTTCGGAATTTTGACGGTTCAATAACCACCATGTAGCAGCAAGAGCACTTGCCGCTTGCAAACCATCCGGTTCCCTTGGAGGTTGTTCAACAATATGCTTACGCATTTTCTTGATTCCTTTTCGCCATCTCCTCGAAGTAAAAACAATCCTTAACAGCTTTAGAGGCCTTGTCATTGCTTTAGCCTCTCTACCCAAAAAATCAGCCCACGTTTCGTCATCCATATCGGGTTCTGCGAAGAAAACTGGTCGACCGTGATTCATAGCTGCTTTATGCAAACGCCTTGGCTCAGGATCTGGAAATTTACCTACTTGTAAGCCTTCAACACCCCATGATAACATTTCGAGATATAAGCCATCTAAACCACCATTTAGGATGGCACTATCAAGATTAATTCCTGGGTCTTTGGACTCAGATTTTTCTTCTTCCTCCCAAACTTCAGGTTCTTCGCTTGACCCAATAATTGCTAATCCATGCCATTGAATTCTAGGCCTCATCTTATTTGGTAAAACCACAGTAGGTAAGAATCCGTGTAGCACTATTGTGCCACCATCGGGATCTTTCCAATGGATATCTTCCCAATCTAGATTCATAATCGATCACTGGTTGTTGTTAACCCAATCACGAAGTGTGTCAATATCCCATCCTTGGTCAAAGTAGCCCTGAATTGTTGCTTGGTCCCATTGAGGGAATTCGGCTAATGCTGCTGCCATTAATGGGTCGACATTGGTATCGGGTGGACCTGCTAAAGCACCAACCTCTACTGCTGGAATATCCGCGTAAGATTTTTGTTCTTCAGCTTCATATTCATATTCATACTCATATGTCCCACCATCTGAATTACGCTTTGCCAATACCACAACCGCAACTAATAGAATCAGAATCAAAGCACCTAATCCTACAACTATCAACATACCTGAGCCGGATAACAACCCTTCATCTTCAGAAGATTCTGCAACATTGAAGGTATCTGAACGATTAGTCCAATTCCCTTGATACAGAACCTGATTTGTATCTGCATCGATAATAATGTAATACATTCCACTAGTCGAACTTGCGAATGGCTCTAAATCATCAACAGAGATTTTCAAAGTTTGACCTTTCTCAATCTCACTAGTAGTATAAGTTGTCTCTGTTGTTGGGAAGCCACCTTCCTTTACAGATTGGATTTCCAATGTAATGTTACCGTCGATATTACCATCGTTTATCAGAGAAATCTCTAATTCAGGAGAATCGCCAACTTCCGGATTCTTAGGGAACAATGTCACATCGATTACTTGGAATGTTGCTTGCTCATAGTCCAAACGGTATCTGGAATTGACGGCTTCAGAGTGGTATATTGGACTGACTCCGCCGGCGACATTCGGTCCACCGCCATCGATAGCCCAGCCCGCAGAATCTCTTCCTTCAATCCATAGAACCAGGTCTATGCCTCGGTCTTCGACATCATTTCTTGTTGGATCATCTGGATGCTGCCATAAATCAACACATTCTGCAGAAACCAGATACTCTCCTCCAAGTACATCTACTTCCATCGGATAAGATTGTGCTTCCTGAGTATTGAATGTGTTCTCATATACAGGCCAAGTTACAGGAGGTATTGATTTGGAGTCGGAATAGAATAACCATCTCAAATTTACTTCTCCTGCTATCAACGCTGCGTTTTCGTCGATTTTTGCTTGGACATCAATACAATGAATTGAGGATGATGGCATGACATTCGCTAGTATTTCTTGATTAAGTCCTGAACTAGCAGTCCATGTTTCATCTTTCAAATCTGGTTGCAAAGCGTCTACCTTAATCTTGAAGGAACCACATCCAAATGCGTTGTTACCTTCACAAATAGTTGCTGTATCATCAGTTGCTCCATCAGGCAGATTGACTAGCCTAAATTGGTAAACATACTCATTTGTAATTGGAGGTGCTGTGATATTGATGTTGAAACTACCGTCATCGAATGTGTGTAATGTAGGACCATCTGTTTTGGAACCATCCGCTCCTCCTGCAGGGTAAGGGAAGTATCCTCTTTGAGGATCCATAGTAGCCTCAAGCCTGGTTATCTCAAGGGTAAATTCACCAGCAGGCAAGATGTAAACACCGTTGTTTATACCTTCAACATATGCGTATTGCCCCTCTAATGAAATTGTATCCAGTGGGAATACGAATGAAGTCTCAATATTTTGTGAATAAGGTTCAGACATATCTGTGAATGATGGAGTGATTCCATTTCGATAATCAAGTTGGATTCCATCACTGTATACCCATCGCTGCTTGTGCCTTCCACCTGATTCACTCATCAACGAAGGGTCACGATCCATATCCTTGATTCTCAATTGTGGCACATAGGTAGTCGAGCCGATGCCAACAATGTCCCAATTCATTCTTATTGGAAGGTCAAGATAGAATTCATCTTCGAATGGATCGATTAGTCGACCGCCATCCATTCTTAGAACCTGAGGGCCATCGCTCTCATTGCTTGCTTCAATGATCTCAATATCTTCTGAATCGGTCCACGCTGATTCATTACGTGGTGAATAATACACAACCATGTCTTCTGGACCAAGGTCGATTTCGAAATAATTGATATCTCTCCATCCATTTTCATCGGTTGCCTCGACAATCAGATGGTATTCATTACCAGCGAACATTGTCATATTCCAAGGACCCATATACAGAGGGGCTCCTTCGTTAGGATTGTGTAATCTCTTACCTTGAGAATCTTCGATAAAGAAATTTCTGATATTTGGCGTCTTTGCATCCATTGAAACATAAGTTACCAAATCATCTTCGAAGCCTGGCATGCCTCCCTCAATTGCATTTCCTCCAACATCATTACCTTCGATGTAGATGCTCACCTTACCAGGTGGATCTTGTCCTTTGTTGGCGTTATCACTGAAGACTCCACTGTAATTTGCTATTGGTAAGTTACCATCACTTTGTAGGACTAAATGCTGATACTCATCAGGATCTGCTATTCCGTCGGAATCTGCATCGTGGTCATATTCAACCCAATAGTACATGTCTAAAGTGCTTGGAGGCATAGGAATATCTTGTGCCAAAACTCTAACTTTCTGATTCGCATTAGGTAGAACCCAAGTGTCATCAACTAATCCTCTCCAATTCGACCAAATTGTAGGATCGTAGTTTGATGATTTCAGAACTGAGATATTTACCAATGAAGGTGAGAAGGTATCAATCGAAAGGTTGAACGGTATTGCACATTCTGAATCTGAAACGATTGGAGAAGGTGGGCACAAGGTGTCTCCTCCTTCATATCCATCCATCATAAATCGGTAAGTTGCCTGTCCTGCAGCATTTTCTCCAAGATTGATATTCCAATCAAAATCGCCACCGATTACACCTGTTGAATTCGATACTTCGACCCATTCTGTTACCACAGTTCCGTTAATTGTTTCAACGTTCCAACGCTGTAGTGAAAGATTGTACGAAGTAGGATCTGGTGAAACATCTAAGCCCTCAAGGCGCACACTTCCAACCAATTGTATATTCTGATTTGAACTAGCTGATGTCAGATTTTGTTCAACACCTGCGTCATTCAATAGTTTGAAAGATTCAATCATTGCATCATTCTCTATTGCATTACCATCTAAAGGTGCCAAAACCACTGCACCCGGTAAACCATTCACTCCATTACTTGCAATCAAACTTGCATACAAACGAAGTTCAGCAGTATCTTCCCAAGCTGTGTTTATTCTGAATCTCCAAGTCACATGAATCTCATCACCAACATTGGTGTAAGTTGAAGATTCCATAGTAACCAAATTCATAGGATCATAGACTTCACTGAACGATGATAATTCTGAAAATCCTAATTCGACAACCCCACTTGACGATTCCATCCTTAACCTAGACTCTGCAAATGAGGCTCCAGTAGATTGATCAACGCTGTGAATTGAAACTGCCTCAATAATATCACCGTTAGGATACAACCCCGCTGGGCTACCTGTAAGGGTAAGAGCTGAGTCGTATCCAGTTGAAGTGGTAATCGACAAGTCGGAGAACTTGACTGCTCCACCACTACCTGCGGAAAGTGATAATGGAACTTCGACATTCGCTCCAGTTCCTAATGCAATTCCCTGATTGAGTTCTCTATCGAAATTTTCAGCGGCGTCAAGAGTTGTTTCCCAATCATAAATCACATCTAGATTGCTAACTGTAACCTGGGAGCCGCTTGAAGCGTTGATATTTACGACTTCAAAGTTGAATGTCGCCCATTGATTGCCATAATCATCAATGTGTGAAGGGGCCAATAGAGGATTATTCAATAGACTATTCAAAGCATCCTTCAAAGAAAACATTGGATAAACAGTTTCGTATGCAATCAGTGATCTGTTTTCCATTGTTCCCAGATCTACTTCTTGGCCACTAGCTACAAGTGACAAATCAAAGGCTCCAGCAGTGTTGCCTGACAAGATTACATCTGCCAATTTCACATCAGAATCTAGAGGTAGCATGAAACTTCCACCTGTTGCTTCACCATTGGAATTTAATGTAAGAGTGGTCTGATCAATCCCCTGATTAGCTCCATCGATGAATCCACCCCAAAGAGTAGTCTGGCGGCCAAATGCTCCAAATGCTGGTTCATTCATAGCCCATTCAACATCTCCATCTTCAGCAATATCCAAAGTTACTCCTTCGGCATTGTGACCGAATTCTAAGTCGAACCATAGTTCAGACATGCCACATGGATTTTCATAAGACACCATGCTGGTAAATCCGAAAATTGGAGTGGCCGGAACCCACTTTTGTCCCACTGTTAGATTGATAATTGAATTGTCACGTAAGTTCAATTCAACATGCGGATCTTCACTACAGTCATCCAGAACCACAGGAGTAACTCCTACGATTGGTTGAGAGAATTTTGATGTGTACAATGGTTCACTGAATGAATCATCCAAAATTGTTGGCGTATAGAATAGAGGTTGGCCCCCACCAGATGTTTGCCAAACTCCATCCATTACTGTTGGATCAAATATCACATTTGTATCATTTAGACCAGTACCAACTCTAGTTCCAACATTAAATCCATGTAATACTGCAGTTGACAACTTGTATTGTCCCGTATCGAAATCGAACTTAAAGTCGACCACTGGATATTCTGATGAATCAATATCCCACAGTTCGATGATTGGACCTTCTAAACCTGTCATTTGATTTCCATTCGTATCAACTACAACTTCAGTTGTACTACCACGAAGGATTGAAACTGTGAGAGAGTTAGTAGGAGATGTTTCTTGTTCAATATTGAGAACACCGTATCCATCAGGGAATCCAGGGTTAGGGTTTTGGATTGGAGTAAAACCTTTGACGGTCATAGAACCAGATTGTGGAAGAGGATCTCCCATTCTGAAATCATCGATAAACCATCCTGGCATTGTGGCATTATATGGTACACCACTACCGGAATTATGTGTTAATACGAACTTTAATTGGACATAATTATTTTTGAATGAATCCAGATTAAGTGCTAAAGTACCCCATCCATTAGGATTCAGAGTAGAATCAGTTGATTCTCCGCCCAGGGCATAAGCGGATGTGGGAAGTCCGTCGCAGGTCTGGATCCTACCATTTCCATTACCTATTGGATATAATCCATTAGAGTAACCGATACCTGTGGAGTTAACGATATCGAATTCAAGATGAGTCCATGGATCAGCAGGATTGAAATTCGGTGTGGATGAACTCCTAACCATTACATATCCACAATCATAGTAGGTTTTAGTTGGGTTTGTTCCAGGATTTGTTTCCGACCAATGCAGCCCGTGCCAACTAGAAAATTTAGCAATTGGTGAACCTGGTTGGACTTCCAATGCAGGTGAAATCATACTGTATGAGAATTGTGAGGTACCATCATCATTGGTGTAATCATTGTCCCAGTCATACATATTCGTACCCCAACAATCGTTTCCAGTGTTACAATTATCATTCAAAACTGTAGACTGAGATAGGGTGCCGTGTTGCCAGCCAGACATCTCCACTACAGGAGGAGCTGTGTCATCAAAGAAATTAGATTCTGTTCTTTCAAAGTCTGTAGAGAATCCTCCACTGATTAGTTTCACTGTATCTGCGTTATATGTAAAATCACTCAATGTAGAATATTCGGTTTGCTGGTTGTTGTATTGAGGGTCCCATACATACTGTTGGTTATCTGAATTTACTGAAGAATAATCCTCATGAGTGGCCATATCTGTTGAAACCTTCATCGAAGCACTAGTGACCGTGTTTCCTGATGGTAGTACTACTACTCCGTCAACGCTATTTGTATAATCAGGACCATCTCTGACATCGACTGTTACTTCGCTTGTTCCGCCACCAAAACTAGTGATATTCGCGGCTCCTGCTAATGGAGTTAAGAGCATTAAACATGAGAAAACCAAAGCGGTAATTGCATTCTTATTATGATTCATTGGGGCCACCCTCTCTCCTCCTCCAGTTTAGTCTGACATAAAAGACCGACGGGGAAGTGTCTACGGGTACCCCCCCTAAGGGGGGGACCCGGTTGTCTCAAAGATTCACTATTCTGAGCTGAGAAAAACTAGTAGCAGCAAGGTTGTGCAAACCACCGGCCCTTTCCTCTGATTGTTCTAACCATTCTTTATTTGCAACAGTCGTTGGTTTACTTGGACCCAAAGCATCGCAGACCTCTGGCCCTTCACTGATCGGTAATGTTCCTAACTTACGGGCCATTGTCATAATTGTCACTTTATCAAATGCCAATAATGGTCTAAGAGGAAGTAATGGTGTTGCGATTTCAACACCTCCCAAATTACCTAGTGTTTGACTAGAAACCTGACCCAAGTTTTCTCCAGTCAATACATGTGTAGCATCAACTTGAGCACCTCTAATAGTTGCTATAGCATTGAATAATCTCTTCATATGGATGAAATATTCTGTGTGATTCCATTTTTCTGTAAAAAGAGA
This sequence comes from Candidatus Poseidoniales archaeon, assembly GCA_003602535.1. Classification (GTDB taxonomy): domain Archaea; phylum Thermoplasmatota; class Poseidoniia; order Poseidoniales; family Poseidoniaceae; genus MGIIa-K1. Next base: position 26,252 of record QQSA01000097.1, on the reverse strand, counting down.
TAATTGTTCTGCCACGGGAACCACGATTAATTCACGCGAAAGGTTTTCTCTAGCAGCTTCTCCAAGCGGCCCATCCATCTCTAGAAAATGGCGGAGTAATGCGATAGTTTTCTTTTCTGCATTTGGGCCCGTTATCAGCTCTTGTGATGCGTGTAGTGGGTAAATTTTCCATCCTTGCATCAACATTCTTGCAACTGCCACAGGAGAGTCTATTCCACCACTGACGAGTGCTACACAATTCCCCGCCATGAATCTCTGGCAGAATCCATACTTCATCAAATCTCACATTGAGTGGGGGTTTAGTACATGGATTGAAGATGTGGAGGCTTTTCCCATTGGTCATGGAACCATTTAGTACGGAGCCGGTCACACTAATCGAAGAAGTGTTTCCACAAGATACAAATTCATACAATACCCTATTTGGAGGCAGGCTTCTATCATTGATGGATAAAGCCGCTGGAATTGTTTGTGCAAAATTTGCACATCGAGAATTTGTTACAATCTCGATAGATACTCTCGAATTCAAAGCACCCGCTAGACAAGGAGATCTTATCGAAGTCACAGCAAGAATTGTCTACACATCAAATCGCACTGCATGTGCTAAAGTTACTGCATGGGCCATGAATAAATCTGATTGGACAAAAACTGAGATTTGTGAAGGCTACTTCTTCATGGTTGCAATCGATTCGATGATGCGACCAATTCCGATTCCTCAATTTGTACCGGAAACTGAAGAAGAGACCACTGATTGGGAAGCCGCAAAGGCGATTAAAGCACACATGTTATCGCAAAGAAAGCGTTGATTCATTCATCTATTCTTGGAATTAATGAAACGTCTTCTGAAGACTTTGATTTAGATTCAGAACTGACCAAATCGTCGAAACTCGATGGAATAACAGGTTTAGGTGGGAGGTGAGCCATCATCTCGTTTACTTCTTCGTCGCTAACATCACCACCATTACTTTTAGCGAGATTTTGAATTGAACTAGCCACCTGGGATTGTCTTGTATTCTCTGCTTGAATACGCAATGCATCTACAGTTCTAGATTTACGTCGGAACAATTTCTTGGAAAGTGTTCCTGCGCGACTAAGTGGGCTTACTAATTCAGCAATGACTGATTTACCCCTAAGTCTAGAACTCCTGCCCTTGCGAGTTGTAATTCTACGATTCCTAGGCTTCGATGATAATTTGCTAATGTGAGGATATCGATCCTTTGGAGTTTCTGAATCTTCAGGAACGACTTCAGCTTCCAATGGAACATCCCTCCTAGCGGATGCAACAAGTGATTGTGTAGGAGCTTCTTCTTCAGGAGGCTGTAAAGGAGAATCCGGAGATGTGAATACATGTTGATTAGATGATGGGATATGTACGCCATTTGCTCCGACGAATGATGGGAGGAACTCGGTAGGAATTGGAGTAGGCTGAGGGTTTTGTACCGGGTATCCATATCCGTGATTGTGATTTTGTTGTTTAATCATTTCATAAGATGGCCCAACATGATTGCTTCTGTGAACTTCGTTGTAAGCAGGTTGAGGTTCGGGGGGTTGCCAGCCATGCTGCATCACATTGTTTCTTTGAGTAAATAAATTAGAATTTGAGCGAGCGATTAACCCTGGAGAAATTTGTTGTTGCGGAACCTGCTCTTCTTCCTCATCAGGCCATATTGGCAAATCTAAATCTTCTATTACAACTGCTGGACTAACGATTTCCGCATCCAAAGCCTCCTCATCATCACTCGATTCCATAGAATCGATAAAGTGGCTAATTACTGCCGAAGGGAAAACTTCTACTGGTTCAGGTATTAGTTCGAGTTCTTGTACTGATTCATGCCTTGGATACTCAGAGTCGCTGACCATAGAATCGACACTAAATTTAGCGTCGCTCAATGACATTCCATTCTGCAATCTCTGAATTAGAGAACATAGTCTCATCATGGCTAGATCTGGGCCGAATACTGTATGGCAATCATCAGCCTTTGTGTCAATTGTCAAAGTAGGCCTGCGAGTGATGTAATGTCCTGCAGCCATGACAATACCTGCTGCTCCAATCAAAGCCTGTAATTTTCCAGTAACTCCTCTCCAAGCGATCCAAATCATGATACATCCGACTACTGCAAGCCATCCGGGGACTAATGTTGTGTTATGATGATGAACCCTCTGAATCGCATCTAACCTGATGTCGAGAGCGTGTCCAGAACGTGACTCAAAGGAGACCTGTCTCTCGGTTAAGGTAGCTCTTACCTTACCGCGAACTCCTTCCAGTGACAAGGAGCGGAATTTTATCCCCTCTCCTATGACACTGAGCCCCTCTGGCTTCGTGTCCATAAGCATCCCGAACCGCCGAACGATAACCCGAGGTTATGAATCCACCGTTTGGCCCCCCCTAAGGGGGGCCGTTCTTGAGAGTAGTTTAGTTCAGCCGAGAGAGTTTTGCACTTCCCATAATTCTAGGTTTAGAATCGAGTTGAGCGATGATTACAGTAGGAGGGTTTTCTTTGCGGATAAATAACGGTGATTCCCAGGTCACTTCAAGTCCTGAATCAATCGTTTCAACACGCCCGACTACAAATTGCAAATCAACGCTGGCATGAACTACATCCCCAACTGCTAAAACTCGCTTTTGGAAAGGAGAAATTGACAAATCAAGTGAGCTCTTTTCGTGTTTTTCAACAGACAGAGGAATTGAAATTCCCTTGTTCTTATCTTCAACTGCTGGATGGATTACAAGAGAACCTCCAGTCAAATGTTCTTCCTTGGTATTTCGTAATGCAATCCCAACACGGTCTCCTGCTACCGCTTCTTCTACATCATCATCCATAACCTGTAGGCTTTTGACTGTCCCTGGCCCTTCTGCAGGAAGGAGATGTAGGTCGTCATGAACTGATACTGAACCTGCTTGAACATATCCAATAGCAACTAACCCGATTCCTTTGACGTTGAAATGCTGATCGATTGGAACGACTAGTGGTTCTTTCTTTGCAGATTCTAAATCTCCAGAAATTTCATCCATCAATCCGTAGAGAGATTCTCTTAATTCAATTCCATCAGTACTACATTGCCTCCATCCGGAAAGCCCTGCTTGAACCATGAAACCCTTCACTTGATCTTCATCAATCCACTCACCGTCTGCTGGGTTGATAACAAAAATTCCTTTTTCTATACCTGCTGAAGCAAAGCCAACTAGGACTTCTCCAAATGTTGCATCGACACCTGTAACTTCGATTAATCCAACTCTAGCTGCACACAATGAATTGAAGAATGGTCGGATTCTTTCAGGCATTTTTGCTGGACGAATAATCGACAGAATTCGAGCTCCGTCAGGCCCAGATTCTTTGTTGACATAGGTGTGAACATCTCTCTGGTCCGTAGCCTTGGCAATGGATTTCGCCAAGTCATCACTACCAACCATCGCGATATTGAGTACGGTCATACCTCTGCGAGATAAGCCCTGTTCTTGAGCATGCTGCAATTAAGAAGTTCGAGATATTCTTCTGAAATCATTTAATCTCTCATCATATTCAACAACGGTTAGATTCCTAATTCTTTCAGTGCCAAACGTTTCGATTGTGAAAGATGCTGTAACTGTTGCATGGACTAAAGCTTCTGCTAATTCATCATAGGTAACTGAACCATCATTTTGAGACAAAAACATGGCCATTGCTCCAGCAAATGAATCCCCACATCCGGTCGGATCGGTTATGTTGAGAGTTGGATATGCTGGCATGGAAATCATCCCATCAGGATGTAAAGCCAGAACACCATGTTCTCCTCTCTTCACCACTAATATGCCGCCTCCCATTAGATCCAGAACATTATTCGCTGCACGAATCAAGTTATCATCCGATGCTAACATTCGTACTTCTCCGTCATTCAACACTACGACATCTACCATTTTCATAACATTAAGCAGCTCATCATGAGCAATATTAATCCACAGATTCATCGAATCTAGAATTGTCAATCTTTGAGCATTTGTTTGAGAAAGTACAGATGATTGTAAAGCAGGATGTAAATTTGCACACATCAGTACTTTAGGAGAGGATAGGATAGCCGGGACTTTGGGTTGAAAATGCTCGAAAACATTGAGATGAGTTTCATGAGTTATTGCTTCAGACATATCTCCAAGATACGACCCTTTCCACCTGAATGTATCACCATCGCTGGATTCTATTCCCGTTATATCGAGACCTGCATTTTTGTACCAATCAAGATGTTCTGATTGGAAATCATTTCCAATAACACCTACTAATGAAACTCCTTTTCCCTGTAACCTACTCATGTGAAAAGCCGCTGAAAATCCACCATATGATGCTGAACCTCCTAGCTCATCATCCCTCGATCCAGAGGGAGTTTCTAAAGAATCGTAGGCTAGGCTGCCAACGATTAGGACATCCATTTCAATCATCCCAACAAGTCTTGATGTTCATCGATATATGCTATCGTAATATCCCCTGCTTGGAAATCTTCTTCATCCATAATTCTACGATGAAGAGGTATCAGATGATCGACTCCAGTGATTATTGTTTCATCCAATGCTGTTCTCATTCTACATATAGCAGATTCTCTGTCTGAGCCCCATACGAGCAATTTGGCCAACAAACTGTCAAAACAGCCAGGCATCTCATATCCAGGATGGGCATGAGTGTCGCAACGAATTCCGAAACCAGATGGGAAATGACATTCCCAAAGTCGTCCAGGAGAGGGGACGAAATTTGTAGTATCTTCAGCATTCAATCTACATTGAATTGCATGACCTCTTATCTTTATTTCATCTTGAGTAAGAGGTAGACTTTCGCCTTGAGCTACTCTGATTCCCAATTCAACTAGATTATGACCTGTGATTAACTCAGTAACTGTGTGTTCTACTTGCACACGAGGATTAACCTCCAAGAAGTAAAAGTCGCCATTCTTATCACGCAAGAATTCGAATGTTGCTAGCCCCTTGTATCCTACTGACTCTGCACCCGCACATACCAAAGCACCAACTTCAGCACGCTTCTCATCACTTAGCCACGGACCTTCTTCAACAAGCTTCTGATGTCGACGTTGAATCGAGCAAAACCTTTCTCCGAAATGTATTGCATTCTTACCATCTCCGAGTACTTGGAATTCAACATGTTGAGCGCCTTCAATATATTTCTCAACGAATACTCTGTCATCACCAAATGCAGATTTTGCACGACTTTGACAAAGTTTGAGAGCGCTTTCGAATTCGCTTTCTTCATTGACGATTTGCATTCCAATTCCTCCGCCACCTGCAGCGGCCTTGATAATTACTGGATATCCGATTTCATCTGCGATTTTACTTGCGACTTCGGCAGAGGATATAGGCTCACTACTACCTTTGGCTGTAGGCAAACCTGCTGCTTCCATTGCTGCTCTTGCTTCGATCTTATCACCTAGTAGAGTGATTACTTCAGCAGCAGGTCCAATGAAAGTTATCCCTTCTTCTTCAAGCCTCTTCACAAAGTGCGCGTTCTCAGCCAAAAATCCGTATCCCGGATGAACGGCGTCACAATTCAAATCTTTAGCCGCTTGAACTACTGCTTCAATATCCAAATATGAGTCTAAAGGATTTGAGCGCATTATTGGATAAGCGACATCAGCCATCCTTACCGGCAAGGATAATCGGTCCTCCCTGCCGTGAATTATCGCTGCCTCAATACCCATGTCTCTAAGGGTCCTAAGTATTCTCAATGCTATTTCTCCACGGTTCGCAATCAGCACTCGATTGAATCCCATGGGTGTGTCCAGCCACACCTATTCTAAGATGAAAGCGGTCGCTTGGGTGTCCAAAATGGCAGTTTTTTACCCCGAAAAGCGGAAACAAAGTTACTATTTATGGATGAAATAAAGAATTTCTTGGGTTCTCCTTATAGCATACCCCGTCAATTGGAAACCATGGCCGATGATTCAAACACTGGTGCAGCGACAGTCGAGCGATTGGCCGGCAGAGACCTAAATCAAGATGGTAAAGTTATCAATTTGGTAATATGCGGTAATTCAAGATTCTATGATTATCAATGGTTGGAAGAACAGCTCGAGCAGTGGATAAAATGGAACGCTCATCCAGATTTGATCATCATTGGAGGAGCTAGTGGCGTCGATTACTTAGCGGAACGTTGGGCGAATAATTACGCAATTCCTATGGCTATATTCTCAGAAGCATGGAATGAACCTCGCAGAGGTCTAGAAGATACTGGAAGGCCGGAAGCTTCGCCAACTCTGGGCGACAAAATGTTGGAACATGCAACTCATCTAATCGCATTCCCAGGTCCAAAATCCAAGTGGACCACAATCATGATCAAGCGAGCACGCGAGTTAGGCATACCTGGAGTTGAAGTCCCAACACCACCAGAAGGCGAAGCGTAATCAGTAAACGTCTCGTAAGTAACGCTTCTCTTCTCTCATCATTGTCTTCTCAATGAAATGAGTTGCATCGTCTTCTGACATTCCACCATGCTCCATCGCAATTTCAATCAAAGCGCGATGAACATCTTTAGCCATGTATGTCTTATCACCACAGATGTAGAAATATGCTCCTCTTTCAAACCATTCCCAGACTTCAGCACCATATTCTTTTAACCGATGTTGGACGTAGATTTTTTCTTCTTGATCCCTTGACCAAGCGGTAGTAAATCTGTATAGATGGCCTTCATCAAGCCATCCTTCAATCTCGTCTTTGTAGTAAAATTCTGTCTTCGAAGACTGATCTCCAAAGAATAGCCAATTCTTACCATTTCCTCCATCGTGTACACGTTGTTCCATGAATGCACGGAAAGGTGCAATTCCAGTTCCTGGCCCAACCATGATAATATCTGTAGATTTATCAGCTGGTAAAACGAATGACTTGGTTGGCGACATAAACACACCAACATCTGTTTTGTTGACTTCGACCTCGTCAGCCATGTATACGGTACAGAGGCCTCCTCGCTCTCTACCATGATGCGAATATCTCACAATTCCTACTGTTAATTCGACAAAACCAGGATGTGCGTCATGACTGCTTGCAATTGAGTAAAGTCGAGGTTTGAGTTTGTCTACTACTTCCAAGAACTCTTCAGGAGTATAACTTACATCAAAGTCTCGAATTACATCGATGTAATCACGCGACCAGATATAATCCTCCATAGCCTTAGCATCTGTTGATAGATTCTCAACACGACCCAAAGGGTCGTCGCCCGGAATGGAAGGAAGTAATTCTGGCTCCATTGATGAATCTACGTCTATCCAATCAGAACCCCTTCCTGCAACAGATTCACGATATCTATCTATCATTTTTACAGTTATTCTCATTCCATTTGAAGTAACCTTCTCGGTTAAAGAGTTCACGAACTTTTTGTTAACTCTATGAATTTCAAAATCTTTCTTCAAAGCTTCTTTGATTGTCCTTTCACCATTGTGAGTAGTTACCATATGGTCACTATCCCAACCTGCTGTTTCAATAAGTAAGTCAACGGTATTTTCAGGATTCTCAGCGATAACACCTAATGCATCTCCAACTTTGTAATCCAATTCAGAATCGCCTAAATCAAACACAATATGTCGTGTTTCTTTCTTCGAACCTTCGCCGTTTAACACGTAACATTCAGTAATCTTAGACATGTATGGATTTTTTGCGCTCCAGTTGGCCATAGTATTCACCTGATGTGCTGGCCACCTGAACCGGATAGATGAATGTTAGGTGCGATGATGTCTTAGACTTGAAGTGCCTGCAAGAACCATGGTAGCGGTCGAGTTACTCGGAAGCGGGAATGCATTTCTGCCATCTGGAAGACTACATTCATTCCTTGCAATCGACAGACACATCATCATAGACTGCCCGCCTACTGCGTTGGCAAGTTTAAGAAATGCAGGAATTAGTCCGGCTGATATTGACACTATTCTAATTACGCACGTACACGGTGATCATGTCTTTGGGTTCCCATTTTTACTATTGGAACGTAAATATATTTCAGACAGAGAAGGAATGAAAAAACTCACAGTTGCAGGTTCCAGTGGTGTCAGGGAAAGACTGACTCATCTATGCAAATTAGCTTACCCTGGATCATTAGATGAGATTCTTCAAAGTATAAACTGGGTTGACATACCAGATTTAGAAGGTTGGACAATGGAGAGATTCGAAGTACTTCATGATCCAGAAGTTGACCCACATGGATGGATGTTAACCAACGATGAAGGTTGGTCTATGATTCACTCAGGAGATTCTGGACCTTGTGAAGAATTATGGAATAGAATTGGAAGAAGTAAGTTTGCAATTGTCGAAATGGCCGTTCCTGAATGGGTACCGACTAATCACCATCACAAACCTAGTGATATCAATAAATTAGCAAAACAATTCCCTGACACAAAAATTGTCATAACACATACATACATTGATTCAGATTACAAGATTCTTACAAAAGAAGTCCCAGATTTTCCTGAAAATGTAATTCATGGAGAAGATAATATGCGATTTGAACTTGATTCAAATGGCTCAATCTGTTAAAATAAAATATGTTAAAAATAACATAGATTTGTTTTAGTATTTAACCTCCAGAATATATTACCAATTTTTCTCAACTGTAAAATTGAATTTCATCACTAGAATTTTTTGATCAACTTTGAACAAGACTTGGAACTTGTTGATTATGTTGAAAAAAAAACCCAAAACAAATAATTTTTGATAGCCCGGCGCATCAATCGAAAATACGCTTAACAGTGGGTCCTTTTAATAACAAAAATGTAGAAAAACATGTACCCTTTTTATACCCCCAATTGGAAACGCATATGTTAGCAAATCCTAACTAAAATACCCGGACTTGGGACTATCCTTATATGGTGGACTCGGACTCCCCGTAGGCATCACGCATGATGTGGGCCGGGCAATCAACCAGCATAGCAAAATAGAGGAGGTGTTATTTTTTGACGAGAAATATTTTCGATGGAATTCTCAATCAAAAAACTCTTTTTGTGCAAAAAGAAGTACTGCGCCACACATATCAACCAGAAACCTTACCTCATCGAGATTATGAAAGAGACCAACTTTCATTCAATCTAGTTGAAGCCCTTAAAGGACACATTCCATCCAATATGATACTGTATGGAGTAACTGGCGCAGGTAAAACTGCGGTCACAAGGTATGTCTGTGATCAACTTCAACGTAAGGGAGAAGCAATCGGTAGATTTGTTCATCCAGTGATGGTAAATTGTCGACAGATAGACACTCAATACAGAGTTTTATCTCATTTAGGAAATGCCTTATTAGAAGATCATGAAAAGGATGAAATTCCATTTACAGGCTGGCCAACTGATAGAGTGTTTTCAGAATTAGTTAAGCGAATGAATATGCGAGGAGGAGTTTATGTTCTGGTGCTGGATGAGATTGATCATCTAGTAAAGAAGGCAGGAGATGATCTTCTTTACAATTTGACCAACCTAAATGCCGAATTGAAAAATGCTCGAGCATGTGTAATCGGAATTTCAAATGACCTAAAGTTCACGGATTTCCTCGACCCACGAGTAAGAAGTAGATTAGGACAACAAGACATTGTATTCAATCCTTACAATGCTGAACAATTACAGGATATTCTTCGTTCCAGAGCTAAGGTAGGAATTAGCCAAGATGCTATTGGAGCAGGAGTGATTGAATTGTGTGCTGCTTTAGCTGCTCAAGAGCACGGTGATGCAAGGTGTGCACTAGATTTACTTCGAGTCTCTACTGAAAAGGCTGAGCAAGAGGGTGTTGAAATCGTCGAACAAAATCACGTTCGCATTGCACAAGCACAAATAGAATCCGATCAAGTAACTCCTGTTATTCGTACACTGCCAACTCAACAAAAATTAGTTTTAGCATCTGTTCTAATCAATGAAAAGAATGGCCTCAGGAATATACAAACCGGTGAAGTCTACCATATTTACAAGCAAGCTTGCTCTAATATCGGCCAACAGTTCCTCACTGCAAGGCGTATTTCCGGAATTATATCTAACCTTGATATGTTGGGATTGATTACTGCAAAGACAATTTCCAGAGGCAGATATGGACGAAGTAAAGAAATTAATTCATGCATTCCTACTAACATCGACCCGTGTGATGTTATGTCTAAAGCAGAGCCGGCTTTGACTGAAATTTTCTCTGCAAAATATCGTCATCAATCTCCTCTCTGAGATAATCACAGCCCTTTAGGGCTATGCCAAGACTCTTAAACGCGACCAAGGTCGAACGGCCCATGAGCAATGATGTTGAGAATGCTGAGAGCGGTATGCTTGAGATTCTAACAAAACCTTCCAAAACACTTGCTAACTGGTATTTTTGGCTAGGTAGTTTGGGATTATTCCTAGCAGTATTGAATCTTGTAGACGCAATTCATCCAAATTATCGCGTTTCATGGGGAGGTCTTCTGACCTTTGAACTCACTAATGATGCATTTGGAGACAAAGATACAGCTGCTGCATTTGTTATTAGTGATGCAGTATTCATGCTATTATGCGGAATCCTAGTTTCTCTTGGTGTACGAACATTATCTGCCGAACAAGGTGTCGGAGAGTGGATGAAGTCAATGGCTACCAGCAACTGGTACAACGACCTTATCGAACCAGAGAATGGTGGATTGTCCATGATTATCGGAACATGGTTGGCTCTAGGAAGTATTCTATTCTACTTCTATTGGGGAATTACATCAACCACTTGGATCGACCCTGGTGTTTATTCATGGTCAATTGCAATGATGGCTTCAGGACTAGTTCTGAGAATGCTAGCAACTGTAGAAGAAGAAAGCGATTAATGTCCCTTTCTTCGTAACATAGCATCGCAGTAACCTAGTATTATTCCTAGCCACAATACTGCAGACCATGCAATCAATATTAGTACAGCCGAAGGCCTATTTTTTGGCAGGTGCGATCTAAAGAAAGATATCAGCCAAATCAAAGGCAATAACATAATCAACAAAACTTCTCTAGAAAGCGAATAGTAAAATGATTCTAAATCTAATTTATCCAAATCTAATAGATTATCTACGTATAATTTGACCCCGAATGATCCTAATGCCAATAATGGAATCATCCATAGAACAATCCATGATGATCCGATGAAATCATGTTTCACCCCTTTGTAACGACGATGAATTCGGACGTGAGCCCTAGCATCTCGCTTACGTTTTTGCAAAAATCTTCGAAGGCCGGTTTCAGGTACGTGATTAACTACGGCGTTCGGAGTGTAAACAATCGTCCCACCCGCTTCTATCAGTTTCAATGAAACCTCCATATCCTCGGCATGGTACCATTCTGGATCAAACCCTCCAATGGAACGCAATTTCTCAGTTCTAAACATTGAACATGGTCCGTTTGCTAATTTTGTGCTACGTGGTCTAGAACGGTATTTCGATTCGATTTCAACAGATCTTATTCTAGAAATCACATCATCTGCTTGGCCGAAAACTGTTCTACCTGTAACAGCAACTAGATCTTCTCCAGATCTCGATTTAGAAACTTCTAACATTCGCTCAATCCAATCTTTTTCTGGACGTACATCGATATCAGTTATTGCAAACCAATCTCCTTTGGCAGCATCTAAAGCTGCCATTCTACCTGCTGAAAGGCCTAATGCATCTTGATTGATTACAGTGACCAACTCATGTTCACTCCATTCATTCACCTTATCTTGGCTACCATCTGTTGAACCATCATCCACCAAGATTACTTCGATTTGACTATGACTTTGTTCGACTAATGATTCTAAACAACCATCTATCCAATCGAGTCCATTTCTAACACAAACTGCGATTGTGACCAATGTCAATTTCTCACCTCGAATCTAGATAACAAACCACGGCATTGTTCCTTAGATGCAAGGCTAGTAACTCTCAGAACTACTCCTTTACCAGGCTGACCATAGATTATGTTAGTTCCTAAAGGTGCTAACAGGTGAACGATTATTGGTGCCAAGTCTTCTTCTCCATCAACTTCAATACATGTGGTTTGATCATTTTGAAGTGCTGCATTAATTGAATCGATAAGCGATGGTGTAATCGCACCAGCAGGGTTTTCGGCACTTAGTAAAATATCAAAAGATGACAGATTGACCTTGTCGGTTAATTCACTACGTTTTGTCATACCATCTACTAAACCAATATCTGGAGTTACTCCCATGTCTAGTAGGGTTTCAACGCTTACATCTCCAACTGCAATAATGCTACCTGGAGCAATATTTTCCATCGCTGCAGACATTGCAACTTCTGGTGAATCTTCAGGACCTAGGAAAAGTTCACCTGCAGGTTCTTTCAGTTCCTCGTCCAACCCGCTGTGGAAAAGATAGGTCTTACCTCGATCTGAATCTTTCAACCATTGCTTTCCATTTTTGTCGATTAGCCCTGCACGAATTCGTGTGCTAGAAATTATTCCTCCAATTTCATCTAATGCATGAGCAACCTCTATTATTTCCAACGGGATTAAACCATTCTTCAGTCTAATCTCATTTATCGATTGACAATTACTTAGGGTTTCAGGAGTACAAATTATTCCATCACAGTCTTTTCTGAAAGGTGCAGGGCCCATATTGTCCTCAAGCTCATGGGTAGTGATTCTCTCACCTGCCCAAGCGATGATTGCTTCTCTACGATCTTCAAAAGATTGTAAGAAAGGAGACTTTGCTGCTGACATTGCATCGTTTGTGACCCAAACTTCAACCAATTCTGCAACCTCTAAAGCTGAGTTAAGCAATTGCTTATGCCCGTCATGAAACCTATCGAAAGTGCCACCGACTAGGCAGCGCTCCAACTTCGCCATACTATCGACTGAGTTTGGATGGCTATTCAATGAATCGCAAAGAAAGCTGTGCCCCGACCCGTAACAGCCCCTGTCACAGTCTCCTCGGAGGCTTGACCCAGGGTCAGGGCTTTTCTGTGCAGCCGGTTGGTTGTCTCACTCTCACTCTCTCGTCCAGCGAGGACCCATTACCGACCACATTGTCCATCGGTTTGCATCAGAGGTCATTCTCCTAAGAGTCACCCTGGTCTTCGTCGATGGCACGTAGCCGCATCATTGGTATCGCAGTTCACTGAGCGGACGCTCTCCCTGCGATGTTGCATGTGCGGCTAAATGAGTCTCAAAGTCTCTCATTGTTGAAACCGTCGGTGAAGAGCAAGATGAATTTCCTGATTATATTCTGTAGATAATGGAGGATGTGGCACTTGTTCTTGGAATAACCAACCGGCTAATGGATGGGTCTTACCTATTTTCGGAGGTCTGCCCTCTTCTGCAGCATTTATTCCTTCGAATACATCGATTAGTGAATCGGTTCCGACTCCTTCTGGCATGTGATGAATCAAGACTAAATCTTCTGATTTCAGGTTTTGATCATGTAGTATAGCAGGCCAAGGTAAATCCAAAATGGAGAGAGCATCTCTGCCAAGACTTGTAGACATACAATTCAACAACCAAGACACTGAGTACTCTTTCCAAAGAGAAAAATGTACATCTTCCATAATTCCTAGCATCTCTTCACGCTCGACATTTTCATGTGTTAGCAATAATTTGTGATGAGGGCAAGACTCTACCAAACGTTCAATATTGGAACCATTCCAATTCAACCGTAATACTTCTGAAACTTTTAATGGATTTGAAAGCCAGGTATCTATTACATCTGGTGGCTCCTCAATCCACTCTTTGCTAAGTAAGATTACTGTTGCTATCGCAGGGTGTTTAACATCGAGTGATAAAATCCCAAGAGGGTTGTTGCGAATCCTTTCGGTCAGAATCTCTAGTGCACTAATGTCAACTAAGGCAAGATCTGCAATAGTATCAGAATCGAATTCTGCTAAATCTGCCAGATTTGCCCATATTGGATCCAAGCTTTTCCCGATTCGCCTCCATCTTGCAGCACGGCTATCCTTGGGTGTCGCAATCCAAGATGCCAGTGGAAATTGGCTTTCGTGTCGGTCAGCCCAAGCATCATTCCCATTCAATATACTACATGCTTGCCAAATCGCTTCTAATTCGTTCTCAGCATTTTTTGTTATGCTTGAATTCCCCCAGATAATTTCACTTGGCGATTTTGGAGTAGTCCAATCTGTTGGAATTGTGACTTCAGAATCAACACTAATTGGAAGATGTAGCCTACCTGGCATTTCCAAATCGAACTTGCCATTTCCGCTTAAAGAAGTAAGTTTGAATGGCAAACCTACATCTTGGGTCTCACAAATAATCATTCTACATCTACTGTTACTTGCAATTCGGTCTAATGTAGTCATATCTGGCGTCCAACGCCAATCTATCAAAATTGGTAATTTACTATTTTCTAACGCAAAGTTTGCAATCGCCACTGCTGCTCTTTGAGAGATCGATCTGGTATCGATAACATTCTCATGATTATCAGACCAGTTTCTACCTGGAAAATCATTCAACACCTTACGAGTTTGAGAATTTGATGAATAAGAAGCGATATCAGAAATTAATTTTGTATATTTCTCATCGATTGAATCGTCACTTAATCTCGGATGCATAATTCTAAGCCAGTGACGAAGTATTTCTTTTGGCAAAGGTAATTCTGGTTTAGATAATAGATCTCCATCGACAATCTTCAAGCAATTATTTGAGATTGTTCTAACAATTAATGATCGTTCGATTCTACGCCCTAATCTCGCATGAACTCCGGCATGAGGTCTTACCTCAGGACCTGTATTTCCCGCCCTGCCAATTACTTCATCACCATCTCGTAGAACATGAGGCAATTCAGGCCAATGGCCAGGTGGTAAAGATGCAAACCAACTTCCAACCCCCAGTGGCCAAGGCTTGGTATCTTCCAAAATTCGAGCTCTAACTACACCCATCACTTTCGGCCTTTCCATCCAAGCTGTAAGTGTCATTGGACTAGTATCGGTAGCCGGCCCAGTCTTCCTCATGGTATCGAGGTCCCACCATGTTGGGCCATCACCTCTCTGTACCGCCCATCGCCATGAATTAGACTCCCCCTCATTTCCACTGGAGTTTTCAACTACTCCACTTTCAGCATCCATCGGCCTTTCAGGCAGTCCTAGCAAAGGTCCAGCCGGTTTAGATGTGTAACCAAGTAGTAGCATGGAGCCTTCTCTTGCAAGCACAATACCTGCAGCGCCCGGTGGAGGGGGCCAACGAACTAATTCCTCAACTCTAGCTAATCCATCTGCTTCTAATCGGCTTAGACCTTGAGAAGATAAGCGGTATCTTGAGCCACGTAAATTGTGATCATCTCTAGCGACATCACCCGATTCTCGTAATTTCTTTAACGCTGCAGATGCGTGAGGTACTCTCAATCCTAGTGCCTTAGAAACTTCGGTAACTGTGCCGCCCCCATCTGCTAACCAATCCATGATTCTCCGCTGATAAGTGGAACGGATTCGGTTACTACGCACCATTGTCACCAAAAACCTCCAATCTAACCCCCCATATCAAAATATTCCCTTACATCTAACTATTTTGTTACATTTAGTTACATATTTCCACTGGAGAAGTTATTTTTTAAACCCAGTTTAACAATAAAACCACTAATTATCAACTAATTCGGGTTAGTTAATGTAACTTCAAAGCCTTTGTCGGCAGAACGGTTATATGGGCTGCTTCGCTCCTTGCATTTAACGGCCCACCTGACACCCAGGTTTTGGCCGGATGACAGGAGGAGATGACACATGAAAACAGTAAGAATACGTGAAAAAATTAAGAAATTTCTGGGCGACCGCCCACGCAACACTGCAGAAATTTTAGAGCATATCAATAGCACTATGCGTCACGGAACTACTAGTCA
>QQSA01000097.1:8100-10239 GCA_003602535.1 Candidatus Poseidoniales archaeon | reverse complement strand
TTTTGCGGAGGACTAGTAGTTGGCTCCGTCTGTACCTCTTGCGGAATGGTGCAAAATTACTGACCGTTGTAGATTGCAAGAGCTTGTTCTAAGTTCGCTCCATCACAGATTACCGCTTTACAAGCTGCAGTCATTCTTACTGCATCTTCAGTATTCTTTTGATGAATATTTCTTCCGGTCGCAGCTCCCATGCAACCTGAAATTTGCATCTGATCAACTAATCGTCCTAAGAACTCCTCTGGAGGAAGTGAACCTCCTCCTGAGCAAATAATACCGCAACGACCTGCTGCCTCTGCTGCAATACCCAAACTCTCTGGCTGAGTCATTCCCTCAAATGCACGCGGATAATTCACCTTGGCGAAATCCGCACCTAGGCAACCAGCAACTCCTGCAGCGCCTGAAATTAATTGTGGATCCTTCTCATCAGTCACTGCTTTACCACGAGGATACATCCAAACAACTGCAATCATACCCATCTCGTGCGCTTGTCGGATGAATGTTGCAGCCTCTGTCAACATTTCATGCTCAAATTCTGAACCAATGTATACAGTGTAACCGATTCCTACGACATTAATTCCATTGTGCAATAGTGCTGAAACGTCATCTAAATCCCAAAGAGCTTGTGAAACTGGATCTCTTTGGCTGGTTCCAACCATATGAGATTTCGAATTTAACTTGACCAAATATGGAAGGTCTGGATAATCTCTGGCATACTGAGAGATTAGTCCTAATTGTCCTGCAAGAACACCGATTGTTCCTTGCTCGTGAGCCTTGGCTCCAATCTCGAACAAATGTTCAGGGTTGTTTGAGGACAAGGGAATCTTTTTTCCACCATCGTAGAAGTCATCATTTAGATGCTCAATTTTTTGATCACAAGCGAAGAGATTCATTTTGCCTGTGCCACAAGTTGCTGCATCCATATTATCAATGAAAGTCTCAATGAGTTCATCTGGAACATCTGCAGGGACATGATACTTGGTCGCCATCAAACTGCCGACTTAACTCAAGGACTTGAAAACATCGTTCCAAAAAATCTCATCTCGGGTCTGGAATTAGTAAATAACCAATTGTCATTTTGGAAATAATAATGAAAGAAATATATGCCACTTTTTTGATTTTGTATACATGCAGGGCCTTTGTAACAAGTGTGGCTCACCTGGCCACACATCAGACAAATGCCCTGCTGTCAAGAAGATTTTTCGAAGAGGGCCTGAAATCCGGATCTGCTCAATATGCGGAGAGCGTGGGCATAATTCTAGGACTTGCCCTGTTTCTAATCCAGGCAAAGCTAATGCAAGACAAGTTAAGTTTGATTCTCAAATGGTGAAAAGATGTTCATATTGTGGGATTAAAGGACACAATAAGAGAACTTGTCCTGTACTTCATCCAGGTAAATCGATTATATCGAATAGAGATAATCGAAGAAGGTGTTCGCACTGTAGTAAACCAGGACATAATTCAAGAACATGTCCTGTGATAAATCCAGGAAAGGTAAAACATAGGAAAAAAGGCTGGAGACGTTGCACAATCTGTGATCGTACAGGGCATAATTCTAGGACTTGTCCGGAATTATATCCTGAAAGATTTAGAATCAAGAAATTACGCTCTAAAGGTAAACGACTGTGCTCACACTGTAATCAGCCAGGGCATAATAATCGCACATGTCCAGAATTAAATCCAACTGCTGCCAAGGCTAGAATTGTTAGGTCATCTAGAACGAAGGCTCTACGCAGATGTAGCATCTGCAATAGTACAGAGCATAATGCTCGAACTTGTGATCAATAATTGCTTATTGTCCTTCGAAACTAGGTACTCTCTTTTCGACATAAGCAGCAATGCCTTCCTTAGCATCGCTACTGCCGAATAGAGCCGCCTGTAATTCACGCTCAAGTGCCAAGTGGTACTCGAATGGAATCTCAGGTCCTGTCTGGCATGAACGCTTGATGTTTCCAACGGCCTTTGTTGCCTTGTTTGGCAATGTGAATTGGCTAGCCCAATCTAGAACATCTCGACGGAATTCTTCAGCGTCTCCTTCCCAAATGTGGTTGATTAAGTTGCAATCCTTTGCATCCTCAAAAGACATTAGTTCTCCAGTAACCATCATCTCAAGCGCCTTTGCCTTACCGATGAGGCGGGTTA
>QQSA01000097.1:2530-8044 GCA_003602535.1 Candidatus Poseidoniales archaeon | reverse complement strand
ACCTTTCCGGAATTCTTTCTTGCTATTCGGATATCTGCAGCCATTGCGATTTCTAAACCGCCACCAACTGCGTGACCGTTCATTGCACAAATTACCAACTTAGTTGTCTGTTCAAATCTTGAAAGTGTCTCGTTTGCGTGAAGACAGAAATTATACTTGAATCCAGGAGATACGCTATTCAACATCTGAATAGATGCACCAGCAGAGAAGAATTTCGAACCGTTTCCTGTAATTACGATTACAGTTACATTGTCGTCGAAACGAGCCTTAATGATGGCGGTATCGATGTCACACATCATTCCGTGAGTGTAAGTGTTAGGACCCATTGCGTCTCCTTCAAGAGGAGCGCCTGCTGAGTCAGATGCTAATTCAATTACTGCGATACCGTTATCGGTTGTTCCGTAGTTGACTAGACGGTTTGGCATTGGTTCTAATTTGAGTCCGTATAGGTCGCTCATGTACTCTGCCAAAAGGGTCGGCTTAATGAGTCAATCGCTACCCTCACTGAAAGAGGTCTTTCCACCTGCACGACGGATTTTATCCCACCTTTCACCTACTTTCTGGGCAGTTTCTGATGCTTCCCAAAGATCTCTTTTCTTGGCTTTCCTAAATGGCAAACGACGCACACCTCTGCCCATTGCCTTCGAATCTTTCTTCAGCATGAAAGGACTAACCATGTAGTATAGAATTGATTTGTACCATTTTGGACGGAATAATTTTCCTATCCAAATTAATCCGTCTCCCTTTTTCCTCTGACTCTTCATCCAAGAATTGCACATCAATTTGAATGTTCGATCCCCTACTCGGTTCATCAAGAATCGATTAGTTACTGAGGTTCTAACATAAGGCATGAGTTGCTTTCTTACTTCGGTCTCATAATCACATTTACCCAAAATGTCCTGAGCTGCTAGATGCCCAGACCAAACCGCCATCCTCATTCCGAAGCCCCACATGAAATCCTGAAGGCCTCCCGATTCTCCAACATAATAACGACCATCTACGAAGTAATGTTTGTTGATTGTAAAATCCCCTTTGCCCCCAACTCTCTTGATCGGCTCCATATCGATTTCCGGATAATTTCTCTGATACCATGCAATCGTTTCGTTTAGGAAACGTTCAGTTCCTCTTTGTTTACGCCACAAGCATGTGCAAATCAATCCAATTCCATCAATGATGATAAGATATGAATAGGAACCGGGTGCTAATTTATCATTCAGTTGAAAGGCAATATGATTCGGATGCTTGGTTCGAAATATTTCCCCATACGCTACAGCGCTGGTACCTTTTGGCCCACATGCGATTATCTGGCAATCTTCTTCCTTGACTTTACTACCGTAGTGAAGATTTGCTCCAGCTGAAATTGCCATTCGCTTGAATCCCTGATCTATTGTATGTTCGGAAGTTCCCCTCTCCACTATTCGATATGCGACTTTCGAAGATACGGCTTCTGTTATTTCATCATCAGGATGTATCAAGTCAACAGCATTAAACTCGGTTGCTTTGAATTCATTAGGGTCAAATCCCCAATTCCGAAGTTGGTCGAAGAAGTCTTCATCCATAGACCAGTTTTCTAAGGCTTGAAAATCTCCATCAAAGCGTTGCCCAGAGTCTTTTCTCACATCATGCACATGGACTTCTACGCCTGATTTAGCAAGTGTAGTTGCAGCCGCTAAGCCCGAAAGACCAGCGCCCATGATGTGAACTGGGCCAACCTCCGACATTGGCATCTCATGGACAAGGATGGTTTCAAGGATGCGGCTGGACTGGGATGCAATATGCAGGGGAAAATATTCATTCAAGAAGCCCCTGATTCTCTAGATGTAGATGATCTGCGCACTCATCTCAACACAGAAGGTTGTGGTGCAATTGTTTCCTTCATTGGAATAACCAGAGAAATAGACGATGGAGAACAAGTATTACGTTTGGAATTTGATGCTTGGCAAGAAAAATTGACTGAAACATTATCTTCAATCGCAGAAATTGCTCTGGAAAGATTCTCTCTCCATTCTATCGCAATGGCACATAGAACAGGAAACGTTGGACCACAAGAAAATATTGTAGCGATTCATGTTGCGAGCCCTCACAGAAAAGAAGCATTTGAAGGATGTTCTTGGTTAATCGATGAACTGAAACGACAAGCCCCTCTGTGGAAAAAAGAAGTCAAGCCGAGTGGGGCTACTTGGAAAGCAGGATTGGGGTGAAAAAATGGAAAAAAGTATTCAAGCAGTTGTAGATATTGGAGGCAAACCAGTTGTACATAGGAAAGCCATTGCAACAGGTTTAGTTCATCTCTCATCATATTCCAAGGATGCGATCAAATCTAGACAAGTGAAAAAAGGAGATGTCCTGGAAGCATCTACTATTGCTGCGATTCAAGCTGTGAAAGATACTCCTAGGATAATTCCGCATTGTCACCCAATTCCTCTCGAAGGATGTAAGGTCGATTGGGAATGGGAAAATTTAGCACTCCGCTGTACAGTTGAAGTTAGTGCTCATTATCGAACTGGAATAGAAATGGAAGCCCTAACTGGTGTCGCTGCAGGCTTACTATGCGCACTTGACATGGTCAAATCATACGAAAAAAACGATGATGGCCAATATCCTGAAACCCGCATTTCAGACATTGTTATTCTTGAAAAGCACAAAGCGGAATGACCCGCTTGATTGATGGAGGGGGCGCGTATCGCACACAACATGGCGCGAACTGCAGACCTAGCACATCATTTCCTAGAGGCTGTTGATCAAGCAGCGATTGCAAGCGCTGCGTGGCGTGGTTTAGGTGACAAAAATGCTGCAGATGCGGCAGCCGTAGAAGCAATGCGTAAAACCTTCGACAAAGTTCCTTTTGATGGAAGAGTTGCTATTGGCGAAGGTGAGAGAGATGAAGCGCCTATGTTATTCATTGGTGAAGAATTAGGAAACCAAATCGGAGTAGATGGGGCGCTACAAATCGATATTGCAGTCGACCCGTTAGAATGCACCAATAATTGCGCAGATAATTCTCCCAATTCGATTGCTGTTCTAGCTGCGGCTCCAAGAGGCACACTACTCCATGCACCAGACTGTTACATGGACAAAATTGCTGCAGGGCCTGAGTTAGCCGGCCATGTCAGCCTCGATGGTGGAGTCACATACAATCTTGAGCAGGCTGCTTATGTCTTGGACAAACCAATGTCAGAAGTAAAAGTGGTAGCACTCGACAGAGAGAGACATTCTGAGTTATTCAAAGAAATCAGAGAAGCTGGTGCTCAATTGCACCTAATGGGAGACGGAGATGTATCTGCTGCAATTTGGGCGGCTAGATCCGACGGCCCTTACGACATGCTCTTGGGCATTGGAGCAGCACCAGAGGGAGTGATTACTGCTACCGCATTACGTGGAATTGGTGGTGTATTCGAAGGAAGACTTGTATTCCGTTCAGATGAAGAGGAAAAGCGAGCAGAAAAAATGGTCGATGATGACCTTACAAGGCTATGGGATGCAAAGGATTTGTGCAGATCAGACGATGCAATATTTGCTGCATCCGGAGTTTGTGACGGCTACCTACCAGGCGTAATAGTTGGAGATGATAGCATTCAGACATTTGCCGAATTAATCGATGTTCATACTGGCGAAGTAACACGCCATGATCGAACCCATTCATTGTGATAGTATGGTAAATCAATTACGCATCGAAGTACGATTGCCTGAAGGGCATTGGTCTGGAGATGTTTCACGTAGCCGACCTGAAGCAGTATTACGTATTGAGGAAACTATGCCCCTTGGAAGAGGACGTGGTACTGCTAGATTATCTTCATCAACAAATCTGATCGCTGAATTAGAATTACATTCGGGAGTGGATGAAGTTCGAGATTTAGGAGACAACAGATACGAAGTCGATATCGCTCCAGGAGGAGGAGGTTACATCAAACCTATTCGCGAAGTTGGAGTAATACCTCATTCTCCATTTGAAGTTCGTGACGGTTGGGTAGATTGGATGATCGAATGTGCTGCAGACAAGAGTAGAGAACTTGTTCAGTTGCTTCGAGAGGAGGAGATTCCTTATCGCGTAATTTCTACCCGCTCTACAGGAGCTAGAATGTTAACCTCTAGGCAGAGAGTTGTTTTTGACTCTGCCATGAATGAAGGATATTGGGATTCACCTAGAAGAATTACTTTGAGTGCTTTAGCTGAATTATTGGGCGTAAGTAAATCCACACTCTCCGTCCAACTTCATAAAATCGAAGGAGTAGTACTAAATTCGTTTGCAGATGATGTACGTCGGAACTCTCCCTGAACATGTTCGTGCGAACATGTTCGCAAATTGATGAATAGTAGGAACCCCCTCCCCGTGTCATGGCAGAACTACCAAAGACATGGGAAGAGTGGGTTGCTAACTTTAGTGATTGGCAAGATAGAGTTGGTTTCGATAGAGACTGGTTAGGTGATTTTGATCTATCGATTCTATTCGATTGGGACCGAGCTGGTGATGTAATCGAATTCGGTGATTACACTGGTCGTGCAAAATGGGAGAGAGCTCTCCAAGTTCCTCACCAAAATATTCGTGACGCTCTAATTTCGATGATTACTGTCCAAGGAGATACTGAATTCGCATCTGTAGAACAGCAGCGTCACTTGCTAGATACTGCACCGACAGATTATGATCGCTATGCTGCTGCGAGAATAATGGCTGAAGAACAGCGCCATGGCTGGCAAATGGCCTACCTTTTGATGACCTACTTTGGTCAGCAGGGACGTCGTGAAGCTCAGAAGTTGCTAGAAAGAAACGCCCAAGATGGTGACCGCCTTCTAGGAGCATTCAACAGACCAATGCCACATTGGCTAGATTTCTTCTGCTACACAATGTTCGTCGATCGTGATGGTAAATTCCAGTTAGGAATGCTATCAACATCTGCATTCAAACCATTAGCAGCCTCCATGGGACCAATGCTCAAAGAAGAGTCATTCCACTTAGGAACAGGATCAAATGGTCTACGTCGTATCATCAAGGCAGGAGTTATTCCACTAGACATGCTTCAGCGATACATGAACAAGTGGGTTGCAACTGCGCATGACTTGTTTGGAACCGATTCCTCAACCTCCGCTCACTGGGCTTATGTTTGGGGAGTTAAAGGCCGCTGGGATGAAAGAAAGAAACTCGATGCTGAAATCGAGGTTGACAAAGAAGTACTCAATGAAGAAAGCCGAGGTCATTATCATGATGAAATCGTGAAGGAAGTTCAAAAACTGAATGGCTACCTTCCAGAAGACTGTGGAGTAGAGCTATTCGTTCCTCATGAGAACTTCCATCGTGACATCGGAGATTTCGGTGGAAAGAATTGTTACACAGACGGAAGATTATTCGAAGGCACCGATGAAGAATACGCTGCCTACCTACAAACTGTTCTACCTACCGCAGAAGATGAAGAAGCACTGAAGGATATCTTCAAGCAACAATGGGTCGAAGACAAACCATTAACTCCTCGTCAATTGGCTAGTGGAATCGGCGCAACTGCATGAAGGTGAGAACATGAT
>QQSA01000097.1:977-2445 GCA_003602535.1 Candidatus Poseidoniales archaeon | reverse complement strand
GATCGACCATATCAAGAAACTCTGTTTGCAATTACCGGCGAAGATGTAATCGCCCACATTGAGATAGCAGATAGATGGGCGAAACAGACACCTTTTGCCTGGCCTGAAGATGTAGTGATGGAAATCGATATGGCAATTCAGACCGTGAAATATCCAGATGTAGGATTGTTGGAGCATTTGCTAACGCTAGAAAATGTAGATTGCAACAGAGTATCCTGTTGGATGCATTTTGAAACCAATGTATATCCAATCTATTCTAAAGAAGCATGCGAGGGGCTTGAAAAAATGGGTCTGCCCACTCCATACAAACCAGATGATATCGCATCATATGGCCTGTATGTACAACGACTTGAAGGACTGAAAGTCCACGCACCAGCCGAAGGAATGCCAGAAATTGGGCTCCCAAGAGCGCGAATTCTGCAACTTGGCTTGGAGCGGTTTGAATGAAAAATGCGACTACACACGCTAAGCTGCTAGTAGTTGCAATAATTTGGGGACTTGGATGGGTTGCTGGCAGAGTTGTCGCCGGCGATATTTCTCCCTTCACTGCCGGGTGGGCGAGGTACATCATTGCAGTTGGCTGTTTCTTGATCTTCTTGAAAGTCACAAACCAATGGATTCTTCCAAATAAGAAACAATGGAAATTGATCATCGCAATCGGTTTTCTTTCTACTTTTTTGTATCAAGCATTCTTCATGTATGGAATGAAATGGACTGCTGCTGGTGATGCATCGCTAATGATTACATTCAACCCACTATTTACGGCTATACTTGCGGTGCCGTTCCTTGGAGAAAGGTTCGACAAGAGGTTAGGCGCTGGACTTATTCTGGCTGTAAGTGGAGTCGCTGTCTTGGCTTGGTATTCTCCAAATGTTGACCTCCCAGTTAACGAGCGATTGCTGGGTGATGCTCTAATCGGCCTGTCTGCTTTATCTTGGGCCTGCACTACAATATTGATGAAAAAAGCGATGACTGGAGAAGATGCTATGTCTCCCCTTCATCTTACGGTATGGTCTAGTGCAGCTGGATTATTGATTCAAACCCCCGCTGCAATTTGGGAGTTTAGCCAAGTTGGATTACCGAATGATGCATCTTTTGAAGCGTGGTCTTGGTTAGTATTCTTGGCACTGTTCTCAACAGTTCTAAGTTATGTCTGGTTTGCAGATGGGATAAGAAAGATTGGAGCGAGTAAGACTTCGTTTTACGTATATCTAGTCCCGATCTTTGGAATATTCAGTGGATGGTTATTGTTAGATGAAAAGTTAGGAATATCGTTAGCGATTTCTTTCATACTAATCGCTGGAGGAGTTTATCTCGTTCAATCCAAGGAATCGTCATGAACCTGAGTCTCTTGGCTTGCAACATGGGGATCGACACAGTTGCAGTAATAGGCGCAGGCACAATGGGTGCTGGCATAGCGCAAGTTTGCGCACAAGCCGGTTGGAAAACCAATCTTTACGATGCCTTT
>QQSA01000097.1:0-896 GCA_003602535.1 Candidatus Poseidoniales archaeon | reverse complement strand
CAGAAGTCTGAATGGTCTGCAAACTTGCACGCAGTATCCGATATGTCTGAGGCTGTAATGGATGCAGACTTAGTTATCGAAGCTGTACCTGAAATTCCTGATTTGAAGCACAAGATTTTTGCAGATCTTGGGACCATGACTAGAGATGATTGTATTCTAGGCACCAATACATCATCGCTATCCATAGCCGATATCGCAGCAGCATCAGGTAAACCAGACAAGGTCATTGGTATGCACTTCTTCAATCCAGTTCCAATAATGAAACTCTTAGAATTAGTAAAACACGACTCTTGTTCTGATGATACAATCGCAGTTGCAGAAGCTGCAGGTTCAGCAATGGGCAAAACCACGATTCTGGTTAGAGATGTCCCTGGTTTTGCTACATCTCGCTTGGGAGTTGTTTTAGGAAATGAAGCGATTAGAATGTTAGCAGATGGGGTTGCAAGTGCCAAAGATATCGATACAGCAATGGTATTGGGATACAAACATCCGATGGGCCCACTCGCTCTAACCGATCTGGTTGGCTTAGATGTTCGAAGAGACATCCTGCTAAATCTCAAGAAATCATTCAATGATGATTCTTACACTCCGCATCCACTTCTTGAGAAAATGGTCGCAGAAGGTCGCCTAGGCAAAAAATCAGGCAAGGGCATTTACGATTGGTCATCTGGTTCTGCAGAAGAAACAGAACTTCCAAAGTAATATTTGTTCACTTGGTAAATTACAACCCATTAAGTGCTGTGCCCGCTAGAAGGGATCATGGAAGTATCCAGAGAATTCATTCGAACGTTCACATTTATCACTGGACCATTAGTTCTGATAAGTTACGCATACGCTCTTTCTCGCTTAGAAGACTGGGATTCACTATGGGGAGGAATTCCGAAAACCTGGATTAC
>QQSA01000096.1 GCA_003602535.1 Candidatus Poseidoniales archaeon | reverse complement strand
GTTTGAGTAAAAGTTGTCTATGGTGCTCGCGCCGGGATTCGAACCCGGGTCGCCGGGATGAAAACCCGAAATGATGGGCCACTACACCACGCAAGCAGACTAACCCTCGCCCAACGCTGATTATTCATGAATGTTGGGGTCAACCTCTAAATCGTTCCACCAGCGGATAAGGTACCATGTCAATACTCCGAAGATGATTAGCAGTGCCCCGATTAATACCTCTCTGTCCAGCAGCCACCATATGGCTTCTAATGCTTTATCTCCATAGATCCCAATCAGTATTGCTTCAAGCCCGAACCTTAATCCGCGTCCGATTAATCCTGCAATTACGAAAGGTTTGATTTTCATTTCACCCATGCCTGCTGCCCAGCCAAATACCTTGTAGGGAATAGGAGAAAATGCAGCAATGAATACTCCTAAGGTTCCATATCTTGTGGTCAAAGCCTCGATTTTCTTCAGATGCTTTTCAGCCTTGAAACGATTGAACAGGCTTCTACCCCATTTTTTCCCAAGATAATAGCCAACTAAACTACCAAGAACACTAGTTATTGTGACAACGAGCCAAAGCCAGATTACCAAGGTATTGTCTCCCTGTGCATTGACTAACATCGGTAGAAATAGCAAATCTGGGGGAACTGGTTGGATGATTGCTTCGGTGAAAGACATGGCTGCTAAACTTAGCCAACCGAATCCATCGAACCAATCGACAATCGCCTCTTTCCACGACATCTGTGCTGTCGGGTTACAATCACACGCATGAACCCTTTCTTAATCGAAGTCTTGATTGCTGCAAAACCTGACCCCGTGCTACATGCCGGTGCTCGATACAGCAGCTTTGCTTCATTGGCCGGTCGAGAGACTGCTTGGAGGCATTGTTGCTCATAGTCAATTAGAGGAGTTACGAAGACTATCTCCTCAACGGGCGATGCTAATTGAGTCCATTGAGCTAGAATGGATGAGTATGGGCACCGGGGATGCTGAATCAGCAGCCGCAAATACAGGTGATTTGCCAAGACTTAGCCCTGTGGATCTCGAGATTTTAGCTCTAGCATTAGGGACAGGTCAAAAGTTGTATACGGATGATTATTCGTTACAGAACGTATGCCGTTCTCTAAACCACCCCTTTGAATCGGTTTCGAATAAGAAAAGTAAGCAACAATGGTCTTGGGAATTGCGTTGCATTGGTTGTAGAGCATCCAAAAAAGCGGATTCGCAGGAAGAGCAAGAATGCGATATTTGCGGCTCACCTATGAAGGTTAAGAGATCAAGGAAGTAATCAGATTATTCTTCAGCATTTGAAATTTCTTTCTCAACTTCCTCAGTGGTCTTTCCAGTAGGGTCAATTCCAGCAGCTTCAGCCTTTTGAGCAACCTCAACAGCCTTGGTCTTTCCACCAGCGTCTAGGTCACTTTCGGTATTATCTGTTGATGGCATTGCTGTTACTTCGTTCAATCCTTTCTGGAATTCGCCCTTTGACTGACCTGCAGCCCTTGCAAGTTTAGGTAGTCTTTCAGCGCCAAATAGCAAGAAAAAGATAGCGAGTAGAATCATGATTTCAAATGGTCCGAACCTCATATTGCTCCCTCTAATGGGGCCGATACACTCCAGCCTTGTCAATCAATCGGCTATTAACCACCTGATACAGGTGGAAGTAATGCAACTTCATCACCTTCGGATAATGGTTCATCTTCTCCAACTTTGTTTCCATTGATACTGATACTAAGTCCATTACTGAGCCACATTTCAATGCCAATTTCCTCAATCAAGAACCGTACAGATGAACTAGGGGGGATCTCAAATTCATGCTCTTTTCCTCCAAGTTGCTCAGCCAGAGGTCCGAAAGCAATTACTCTCACCTGCATGCGCATGCCTTTGAGCACCAACTTATCAACCCGTGGCGGCCTGACTTGTACAATGGCGGTCGCACTTGCTTGTGAAGGGCTTTGGAAAATTTACGAAATGGGCGATGAAAAAGTCCAGGCCGTTAGAGGAATTAATCTCTCAATAAATCAGGGAGAGATGGTGGCCATCATGGGTCCATCTGGGTGTGGGAAAACTACACTGCTCAACATTTTGTCAGGAATAGATGATCCATCTGCAGGTCAGGTTACTGTGGCGGGGAAACCATTGTTTGGAATCAGCGACGATGAACGAACTAATCTTAGAGGGAAAGAAATGGGTTTCATATTTCAGAAATTTCACTTGCTAGAAGTAATGAACGCTGTTGAAAATGTAGAAATTCCTCTTCTTCTTCTTGGCAACGATGCTTCGAGTGCAAGAAAGAAAGCAACTGAGGCTTTAGTAAAAGTTGGCTTAGGCGATAGATGTGATCATCGTCCTGCAGAATTATCAGGAGGTCAACAGCAACGAGTATCTATTGCTAGAGCATTAGTTCACGAACCATCTGTGATTTTGTGTGATGAGCCAACTGGAAACTTAGATTCGCAAACTAGTGACCAAGTAATGAATCTACTAACTGAGTTAAACGAATCAGGTTCAACTTTGGTTGTTGTAACACATGATGATGAGATTGCAGCCAGATGTTCAAGAGTTATTCGAATTAGAGATGGAAGGATAATGTTGGAAGAGGAATAAGAATGTTCTTGGAGACTCTAGCAGTATTTGTGCTGATCCTGCCTTTCAGCGTCAGCTCTGCTTGGGGACTTCGAAAAGATGTGCAAAAATTTTGGCATCTTTCAATTCTGACTCTTGGACCAGTACTTGATGCCTGGATAACCTGGTATTTCCTGACATGGTTAGAGATTGGATTTGTAGCAACGTGGGGCTGTACATTAGCAGCTGGGCTGATATCTTGCATATTTTTGCAGCCATTATTGTCTCCTAGGAGATTGGTTGTGTTCAGACTCTCATGGCAGCAAGTAAAGAGAAGGCCAAGACAAGCAGCGTTGATGATGGCAGGTCTATTGGTCGCATCTTCAATAATTACATCATCACTCGTTGTTGGTGACAGCCTTGATGCCACGCTTAGTAAAGAAGTTGAAGCCGTTTATGGTGAAACAGATTTGCTGATTTACCAAAAAGACAGACGTACAGGGTTTTCATTTGACATGGATCAAAACCTCACTACTTCATTTGGGCAATCATTACTTGCAGCAGGCTTAGCAGATGATTGGTCTAATGGAATCGATACCTCGGCCACTTTGACCAGAGAAGACGGCCTAGCATTGCCTGCAGCAGGATGGTATGCATATCCTGGCTGGAAAGGAGTTGCAGTAAACCAAGTCGTTTCTGATGACTTAGAGTTGGATGTTGGAGATCAAATCGAAGTCTCGTGGTATTCGTATACAGATGATGGCGAGTTGTTACGCAAATCTGAAAATTTGACTATCGATTCTGTAATTTCAATGGATGGTCGTGGTTCCATGAGTGGAACTAAATCTCCAGCGATTTTCACATCTTTAGAATTAAGTCAGCAACTACAATCTAAATTGTGGCAGGTC
Organism: Candidatus Poseidoniales archaeon; assembly: GCA_003602535.1. Lineage (GTDB taxonomy): Archaea > Thermoplasmatota > Poseidoniia > Poseidoniales > Poseidoniaceae > MGIIa-K1. Next base: position 2,484 of record QQSA01000096.1, on the reverse strand, counting down.
AACATGTTACGTGTCTCACTTGTCGACGATTTGGTTGCCTCAGAAACAATTCCAGATATTGAAGAATTATTTGATTACATTATCGACTATGAAACATCAGGCTATGAAATCAATCAAGATGAAAACGCTATTTCAATTTCTAGCACGACTGGTCTAGGTAGGCTTGATTCAAATTTCATGGAATCTTGGACTGAGAACTCTACAGCTATTTTGGATGGAGGTACTGCAATGGAAGTTTTACAGATACCGCTTACTCAAATCAGACAGGGAGCTAAGATAATGTCTCTTCCTGATGATACCATTGAGGAAATATTAGTCACTGATAATGGCGATTGGTATGTCTCAGGCGGTGCGGTTTCTTTCCAGAAGGAAAGAGTTGGTTCTAGTCACGGTTGGGAAGTTCCAGACGGTGGGTTAATTCACGATGTCACCTTACTCAATAATTCGATTCTAGTTGCTCATAGCGATGGCCTGGTAGAGATTCCTGATGATCGAGATGGCGACTTAATTCATCACATCGAGGGAGAAGAAATTCGTGTTGCAGCATTTTTACCTCAGGGATTACCTGATTTACCATCGACAATTTTCTCGATGGATTATTTGAAAGTTGATGATACTGATTGGATTGCAGTAAAGCACCTTGCTGGGAGTGAAGTACATCAATATGTCAACGAAGAATGGGTTCTCTCTCCAGTTTCTGGAGAATGGTTATTTTATGCAGGTGAAGTATTGATTGGTTCTCCTAATGGTTGGGTAAATTCGTCTGGAGTTAATTCACCAGAAGGTTGGTCTGCAATGCGAAATGGTTTGTTGTCCAACAATAGTACTCTGTACAGTTTTGATGGACAGATTACAGAACTTTCACAATTCAATGACAAGTGTGATGAAAGAGTGTTTGCTCATGATGGAGAAACAATTTGTTCTACTGCTGACGGTGTTTTAATCGATGATGGCGTCCTATCTCCTAGGCTGCCAATGACCGTAGATATCGGTGGATTCGGAGTAATGCCACAACTTCTCTTGGCAACTGATGGGCCACTTTCACCACCGCAAGGTGACATTTTGATTTCATCTCGACTCAGTGATTTGAATCAATCAGATGATGTTTTGATCAACGGATTGATTCCTTGGGCTTACGGCGACACGTTGCCGCTGCTATTGGAAATCGAAGGAAACATGTCATCACTTGACGCTCCTGGCCTTGATGAACTTGAGTCGATTATTATTGGATTTGTCAATCTCACAGATGGCGAAACATTAGCCTCTGCATCTGAAGGGGAAAGGAGTATCTTGGTTATCAGTGACGGGAATTTCTCAGCAGTTGAATCATGGCTAGATGAAATCTCAGGCGTGGAGTCGATGAATCTCAAGATCATACCTGCTAAAGAAAATGCATTAGCTTCTGCCCAAGAAGGTGCAGGTGTACTATCTGCAATGTTCTTGGTTTTCGGAGCATTCACCATAGGTGCGGGTATTCTTCTAGTTCTGACTATTGTAATGATGCTAGCAGATAGTAGAAGAGCAGATGAGGCGATCATTCGCGCAGTAGGCCTCAAGCGTTCAGATATGAGGGCATTAGCATTGATGGAAGGTACAATTACATCATCATCAGCAGCAGTTCTTGGTGGTGCTTTCGGCTTATTCTTGGCCTGGGTCATCTCATTGGCTTTCAGTAGTGTATTTGCTAGTGCGGGAGCGGATGGAATATCCTTCTCCTTCAGTCTGGATAGCATGCTTATCGGGATGTCATATGGCTTCCTCATAGCGATACTGACATTATGGCTAACCGCATTTTGGACTAGCAGGTTGAATATCGTTCAAGCACTAAGAAATCTATCGCCTATGCGTAGCCGGGGAATTCCTTGGTGGCTATTTTTGTTGTTGATTGTATTTATCGGAGGCGGCCTACTATCTGGATTGATGATATTTACAATCGATTCTTCATCTTCACTACGGTTTGCAGTGTGGCATATCATGGCTTCTATGTTGATTATTGGAATTGTTCCATTATTCACTTACGTCCTACCTCATCTGAAGGGTTGGCAGATCCGAAATACAGGACGCAATACAATGGCGGCAATGGGTATTTGTCTAGCATTGTGGGCATTGTTACCAGACTCAATCGCTCCTGTTGATTCAGGTGTGCAGCCAGATGAGATTTCTTTCGCAGTATTGGGTATGGTACAGGTATTTGCAGGAGTCATGATTCTTTCAGGAATCGCACCTAGGGTTGCATCTTGGGTTGTTGGAAGATCATTCTTCACCAAGAAGTTTGGACCGGTAGTGAAAGTTTCATTGGCGCATCCATCTGCTTCACCGATGAAGACTGCCGTTGTCATGGGAATGTTTTCATTAACGGTGTTCAGTGTGATTGTCTTAGCAGGTTATTCCGTTCAATTTGAAGAACACTCTTCAGGCTTTGTCGAAGATGCTAGCGGTGAATTTGAGATACTATTGTCTTCGTCTAGGCAATTACCTCTTGAG
>QQSA01000095.1:2709-3251 GCA_003602535.1 Candidatus Poseidoniales archaeon | reverse complement strand
CCTGGTGTTTCTCAATACGGATCAGTTGACCCTGCTCCACCTGCTATTGAGACCGAAATTTCGGTCCTTCGAAGTATTTTGCTAGATGAGGATGCAAGGATGTTCGAGCGTATGCGGGTTGTTTTTTCATTAAGGAATATACGTTCAAGTGATTCTGTCAAAACCCTTTGTGATGGATTTGCCTCTGATAGTGCGTTATTAAAACATGAATTAGCTTATGTTTTGGGGCAGATGCAAGATGAGCAAGCAGTTCCAACTCTGATTGAAATCTTGCGGGACTCGAATGAGCATGTTATGGTGCGACATGAGGCTGCAGAGGCTTTAGGTGCGATCGGTGATCGCAGAGCTCGGCCAGTACTCATCGAATTTTTAGACGATGATAAACCAGAAGTTTCTGAATCTTGTGAGGTTGCTTTGGACCTGCTAGAATTATGCGATTCAAACAAAGAAGTATCTTGGTGATACGCACATTCAAAGACTGGACCCCCCTACGCTAACTGAGGATTGACTATGCCACACGAACACATCCAACTCGCACAAAC
>QQSA01000095.1:0-2522 GCA_003602535.1 Candidatus Poseidoniales archaeon | reverse complement strand
CACTTCCACCACCATCTGAGGTGGCATTATTTCGGGCTGGGCAAGGTTTGCACATCGATTTACACAGTATTATCGTACTGCACCACTTTGGACACCTCCTCGTTTACGAACTAGGGAATGGATGTTTATTCCGTTTGGTGGCGGAACTCCTCTAAGGCACAAGTCATTCTCTGATATGGAAAGTGTGAGGAATTTCCTTTGCGAAAGACCACAGCATTCTTGTTTTTATTCAACAGCATATTGGAAGAGGCCACATGAACTTAAGATGGCAGATAAACAATGGCTTGGCGCCGATTTAATTTTTGACTTAGATGGAGACCATTTGCCTGGCGTAACAGATAGAGATTTTCCAGGAATGATAGAGGTGATTCAAGAACAGGCTTGGTCATTATGGAATGATTTTTTAGAACCCGATTTTGGATTCAAAGAAGAGCATTTGCAAGTAACATTCTCTGGCCATAGGGGTTTTCACCTTCACTATAGGGATCCAAAATACTTCCATCTGGGATCTGAATCAAGAAGAGAGATGGTTAGTCATATTCGAGGTGAGGGTGTCGAAGTCAGTGACCTTTTGGAACGTTCCAGAAATCCAAATGCTACTGGTTGGGCAAAAAGAGTTGGTATAGGAATAACTTCAGTAGTCGAAAAACTTGATCAAATATACAATGGCGATTCAAAGCTCCTGCAAACATCTACAGTTGCTTTACAAGAAATGATGGACCGCGAAGGAATCAAAGGTTTGAGAGGTAAATCAAGTGTTGAAAAACTGGCGGAGTTAATGCAAGAACCAGGTCGTCGCGGAAGGGTTCTAGGGGGGCGAGTCGCCGCACTAAACAATCATGCATTGCTATTTCAAAATCTAATAAAGTCTGATGCTAGTGTTGTTCTTGGTAATGCTGGCGAGACAGATGAAGTTGTGACAATAGACACTCGTCGACAAATTAGATGGCCAGGCTCTCTTCATGGCAAGAGTGGGATGCGAGTTACAGAATTCCCACTGTCAAGATTAGACCCTGAAGGTTCTAATCCATTCGATTGTCTTCGCGAAGGAATAGCATTATCAAGAAATAATTCGGTAAAGGTTGAGATGATCGTCGATGATGCCATTGCTAGATTCGATGATTTAGTGATTGATTCGTCTTCTGGTGACACGTTTGAGATACATGAAGCCGGTGCAACTTTTTTGATTTTGAAAGGTTGGGCTCGTTTAGTAACTTAGGTCTCAATACCATACTACGTATGGTTCTAACAATGGGAACGTTCAAGGGTAGATTGCTACCCACCTAGTATGAGGTGCACAGTATGGGGCTGGGTAAGAAGAAAAAGATTGGCAGTAAATTACCTGCTCCGCCAGGTCTACCACCTATGCCTGCACCACCACCCCCTGGCATGCCTTTACCCCCTCCTCCGGGCTTACCTACGCCGCCTGCGCCAGCGATTCCCGCAGCCCCTCCCGTTCCTGAAATCACCCCTCCAGCTCCAGCACCGGCTGATCCAAAAACACAGGATAACCCATTGCCGGCAATAGAGGCCCTACCTCCTGCCAAAGTAGAGGTGGATTTGCCTGAAGTTGCTGTTGAAGAAGAAAAACAGTCATATTCCGGCCTCTATGCTAAAAAAAGTGGAAAGCCATTGCAGCAAGTTTATGGACACATAGATCGCATCAGCCAGGGTGACATTGGTAGTTTACTTGACAGATATTCAGATCGTTTCGGCCATGAGTTGGATCGTGATATTATTGTAATGCGTAAAGATGAGCGCGACGATAAGATGTCGGAAATTCGGGATTCCCCTACAGTTCAATTACTCGTTGAAGAAGACGATGATGGTGACGATAATCTCGACGCTAACACACTGGTTGAACTTAACGCTCAATTGAAGAGTGTTGAGGACGAACTTCGTAAACTCAAGCCCGAATACCAAGAGGCTAAGGAGGAGCGGAATCGTGAGTTACTTCGTGAGTTGCGACCTACTCTTGAATCACTTATGTCTGAAAGGAAATTGATTAAGGCAGTCATCGCAGGTGAAGCAGATATTGACGATTTATTTTCTGATGATGAAGAAGATGACGATATCGAAGATGCCGATGTCGAAGAAGACGAAGATGAGGACGTTTACGAAGGCGAAGACGCAGATGAAGAGGAATATGAAGAAGAGGATGAAGACGAAGAAGACCTCTTCATCGACTTCGTATCTATCGTCGATTCACTATTGGGCAATCATTTGACTGAAGAAATGATAGATGAGTTCTCAGCATCAGATGGATTTACAGTTTACCAATCTGTAGGCTCTAATCCAGGAGATGCAGAGGAAGATATGCGCTCGGAATTCTTCACAGTTGTCGACACACTATTAGGGCAATTACCTGATGAGGCTGTTAGCAATTTCGTAGAATCGAAGGACTTTGAAATTTATCGCACAATAGGTGCAATGTACAGCTGAGGTGAAAATATGGGACTACTTGACAAAGTTGACAATCTTGATGAAACAAAACCAAAGAAAGCAACACCAAAGAAAGCAGT
>QQSA01000094.1 GCA_003602535.1 Candidatus Poseidoniales archaeon | reverse complement strand
AATTTCGAAGGAGGGTGCTATGCCAAATTAATCGGCCTGTCCAAGGAAGACGAACCAGAAATCTATGCAACAACTAGAATGCAGGGAACCATTTTGGAGAATGTAATCCTTGATTCAAATGGAGTTCCAGATTTCGATGATGGAACTCTTACTCAGAATACTCGAGCTTCCTATCCTATCGAGGCCATAGAAAATAGAACTGCAGATTCCACCGCAGGTCATCCAAAGAATGTAGTTTTCCTGACCTGTGACGCCTTTGGAGTTCTACCTCCACTTTCTCGATTAACTCCAGACCAAGCCGCTTACCACTTTATGTCAGGATATACTGCAAAGGTTGCTGGAACAGAAATTGGAGTCACTGAGCCTCAAGCAACATTCTCAACTTGTTTTGGCGCACCATTTATGCCCCGCCATCCTAGTATTTATGCTGACTTGCTTTCGAAGAAAATTAGTCAACAAAATGCTAACTGCTGGTTGATTAACACTGGTTGGGTAGCTGGTGGATATGGCGAATCTAATCGAATCAAAATTCGCTGGACTCGAGCTCTGTTGAATGCAGCACTACGCGGCGATTTGGAAGATGTAGTATTTCTCGAAGATGAGCGCTTCGGCTTCTCAGTACCTCTAGAATGTGAAGGTGTGCCGAGTGAAATACTCCAACCTAGAGAGACATGGTCTGACAAGCAAAGATACGACAATGTAGCGAATCTTCTGGCACAGATGTTTAGGGAAAATTTCCAACAGTATGAAGAAGGATGTAGCGAGGAAGTTTTAGCCTCATCTCCAAAGGTCCTTATTTGATTTATATTCAATTGAATGTGAATCTGCTTTGGAGAAAATAAAATACGAGAGAATTTCTTTCACGACATGCGTAAGGTAGCCGTCATACTTTCAGTGAGCGTTCTATTGCTGATGTCACTTTCTTCAGCGATTCAAGAAGCCGGTCAATTAAACACAGAACAAGTAGAAATGAGGGCATCAAATGATGTTCCAGATCCTTTGCATCTTGTTGATGATTCAATGTTTGCTGAGACTGTGAATGGCATGGATTATGATGACTCTGGGAATCTGTATTACGGTGGGTCATTATGTGGTCGTTCAAGCACTGACATAAGTACCACTTTTGAATGTGAATTAACTTCTGAATCTGGTACCGAATCAACACTGAGTTTTACCCCTTCGTATGTTGCCGTAATGGACAATGAGGGAAACAGAATTGCTGCCCATCTCTTTCACAGCGGTTATGGAGATAGAATCGATGAGATAATTGTCTTAGAGAATGGTGATATCTTAGTCGCTGGTGGTTTTTGTTGGCTTTCAAATGAATGTTATTTCCAAGGGGACGGTATGCTTCTCGAAGCACCAGGGAGAAATTTGGACGCTTTTGTTTTCAGAATGAATCCTTCAGGAGAGGTAATCTGGTCTCGTGCTTTTTGGTCTGCTGGAAATGATTTAATCCACAGTTTGGACGAGGGCCCGAACGGTGAAATTTACCTTCAGGGAACATTTTGCGCGGATGCTACTGGCTCGGGATGTAGATTGAATTCAGTTGAAGGGGTCGAAGGCCCTTTGACCAAAGGAGGTTCTGATATTTTTATTGGCAAATTAACCTCTGATGGTTCTTTGGATTGGGTCAAAACTCTAGGGAGCTCCACGGAGGATCATACTCTTGGAGGCGGTTATTGGTCTCTACAACAGATGGGCATCGTAGCATCATCAGACGGCGGAGTATTGGTTACTGGTTCAGTTTGTCACGACGGTTCATTCTTCGACACATGCTCATTCAGACTGTCTCCTAATGACGTAATCACTAGTCAAGATGGTTTTGTCGCAAAATATTCTGCTAACGGGAGTTATGAATGGTACGAGAAAATTGGAGGCGCTGGAGTTGATTACGTACAAGTTACAGTACCTATTGATGATAACAGAATACTAGTAGGTGGAAACCATTATTCTAGCAATTTTTCAGTCACAGGATATTGGGTGAATAACTCTGGCAGTTCTGATGCTTGGTGGGCTATCTTCAACCACCAAAACCAGGAATGGGAGGGCCTTTGGGATTCTGATGAAACTGGAGATTCTTACATACATTCAGCCTCGGTTGGCGTCGATGGCGAAATTATAGTTGCAGGTTCAGGTTGTTGGCAAATCACACCTTGCACAATTGAAGTTGCAGGCAAATCACACAATGGTCGTTCTTATGGAATAGGTTGGGCATTGAAGGTCGATCAAGAAGGAAACAGTGAATGGATTCGAGGAGTATACTCTACAACTAGATCGGCTTCTCCTGTTTCTCAAGTATTGCAAAACAGCTTCGGTGACATTGCAATGTCGATACCAAATTGTTACAGTGAAGATAATGAGAATGATTGCAGTATTACAATGGCGGGACACACTTTCAACTCCGTTGAGAATGCCACTTTAATCCGAGTAATGATTCTAGATTTTGATAGAGATGGAGTAGTTGATGAATTCGACAATTGTCCTGCAGGAGATCAAGGATGGACAAGTGATGCCTCAAACGACAATGACGCAGATGGCTGCAATGATATTACGGAAGACCTAGATGACGACAATGACGGTTGGCTAGATTCGGAAGAAATTGCTTGCTCTCAGTCACCAATAGATGCATCTTCTATGCCAACCGATACTGATGGCGATGAAATCTGCAATAATCTCGACAACGATGATGATGATGATGGCTATCTTGACGTTGAAGACGCGTTTCC
>QQSA01000093.1 GCA_003602535.1 Candidatus Poseidoniales archaeon | reverse complement strand
TTTCATTCTAGGATATACGACCCATGATGCAACAAAAAGAGCATTTAGAAGCATCCAGAATGGAATCAAAGACATACTTGTTGCAAGATCATCTGAACCCCCCTCGACATACATCCCAATCGTTGCTGGAACGATTGTTGTAGGTAGAGTTCCGAGCACTCCTCCAATTACGCCGCCCCATTTTTCAATGGCTACTGTAACCAGAATCGCTACAAATCCTGCGATTAACGCTGACAGGATTATTGTCTGCATAGCCTAACCACCAGTAGGTATTGTATTGATATTCGCTTCAATCCAAGTATTTCTTCAACTTCAAATTTAATCGCTCGATACTGCTTCCTGACCATGAATCAAGCATCTTTCCGTTTGAGAAAATCGTATTGAATGGTAGAATATCTATGTTGGATATCCATGAATGTTCCATCTTCAATTCAGCAAGACCAGAGTCGCTCAATACAACTTTGCACATTCGTATCGAATACGAATTTTCGATTAGGCATATCCCTGCTTCTAGTTTTTCACACTGTTCACAATCTTTTTTTGAAAACATAACATACACTAAATTTGAGTTAAAAAAATCCTTCCAATTTGAACAATTTATTCGATTCAATTTGGACACTGTTACTCACCGGAATAAGATTTGACATTCGCAAGAACACTATAATTCATATGTGACTACCATTTAGGGAATATGTTGGCGAGTACGATGAAAGGAATGGGTAATGAAGGTGGCTGCCCCGTAATGCACGGAGCACATAGCACAAGTAATACTGGAATGAAGAATGTAGACTGGTGGCCAAACCAATTGAATCTAGGAATTTTGCATCAACACGATACAAAATCTAACCCAATGGGTTCTAACTTCGTGTACAAAGATGCGTTCAATTCTATCGATTACGCTGAACTCAAAGCAGATCTACACGCTTTGATGACTGATAGCCAAGATTGGTGGCCTGCAGATTATGGCCACTATGGGCCATTCTTCATCAGAATGACATGGCACGCTGCAGGTACATACAGAATCGGCGATGGACGTGGTGGAGCAGGAACTGGAGCACAGAGATTTGCTCCTTTGAACAGCTGGCCAGATAACGGAAACTTGGACAAGGCTCGCAGACTGCTTTGGCCAATCAAGCAGAAGTACGGAAATGGAATCAGTTGGGCTGACCTACTGGTGCTTACCGGAATTATTGCTATCGAGTCCATGGGTGGACCTGTATTCGGATTCGGAGGAGGACGCCCAGACATTTGGCATCCTGAAGAGGACATCTACTGGGGTGCAGAAGATGAATGGCTAGGTGACAACAGATATGGAGACACACGCCAAGACCTGGAAAACCCACTAGCTGCTGTCCAGATGGGATTGATCTATGTTAATCCTGAAGGACCAAACGGAAATCCTGACCCACTACTGAGCGCTCAAGATATCAGAGAAACCTTCGCAAGAATGGCAATGGATGATGAAGAAACTGTTGCATTGACTGCTGGAGGTCACACTTTCGGTAAGGCACACGGTGCTGGCGATGCTGCACATGTTGGCTCTGAGCCAGAAGGTGCTGCAATCGAAGAGCAAGGATTCGGATGGATGAGCACTCACGGCTCTGGAAAAGGAAGAGACACTATCACTTCAGGAATCGAAGGAGCATGGACTGCTAATCCTACACAGTGGGATAATGGATACTTCGATCTTCTATTCAAGTACGAAGACAATTGGAAACTAGTAAAGAGCCCAGCTGGAGCAAACCAGTGGACTCCTGAAAACCCTGATGAGGAAGACATGGCACCTGATGCTGAAGATTCTTCGATGAAGGTTCCAACTATGATGACTACAGCAGACATGGCAATGATTCGTGACCCTGCTTACAGAAAGATTTCCAAGCACTTCCATGAAAACCCTGATGCATTCGGTGACGCATTCGCTCGTGCATGGTTCAAACTACTTCACCGTGACATGGGACCAAAGGCAAGATACCTGGGTCCAGATGTTCCTGCTGAAGACCTAATTTGGCAAGACCCTGTTCCAGCAGGAAGTACCTCATACGATGTCAACGCTGTGAAGGAAGCAATCAAAGGAAGCGGACTTTCAATCCCTGAAATGGTTGAAACTGCATGGGCAAGTGCGTCCACATTCCGTGGCTCTGACTTCCGCGGTGGAGCAAATGGTGCCCGCATCAGACTTGCACCTCAGAAGGATTGGGAAGCAAACAAGCCTGAGCAACTGTCCAAGGTTCTAGGTGTTCTAGGCGGAATTGCAGAAGCAAATGGCGCAAGCATGGCCGACACAATCGTACTTGCAGGAAACGTAGGTATCGAGATGGCTTGTGGAAAGGAAGTTCCATTCACACCGGGCCGTGGAGATGCAAGTGCTGAGCAAACCGATGCTGATTCATTCGCAGTTCTTGAGCCAGTTTCCTGTGGATTCAGAAACTATCTGAAGACTAACTACGCAGTTAGCCCAGAAGAAATGATGCTTGACAAGGCTCAACTTCTAGGCCTGACCGCCCCAGAAATGACTGTTCTAGTCGGTGGAATGAGATCTCTTGGTATCTCTTCGGATGACAGAGGATTGTTCTCTAATGGCTCCACCCTAGATAGTGGTTGGTTCAACACACTGATGGACATGAATGTCAAGTGGACACCAACTGGAAGCAACTCCTACGAAGCTCACGACCGCTCCTCTGGAGAAAAAGTCCGCAGAGCAACGAGGTATGACCTAGTATTCGGAAGCAATTCACAACTTCGTGCGATCGCTGAAGTCTATGCCCAAGATGATAACAAGGACAAGTTCGTTTCTGACTTCATCGCAGCATGGAACAAAGTCATGAATGCTGACAGATTCTGAAGTCTGTTTTGAAGTAAAGGTAATGAGTTAGACCTCGTGGAGGCACCATGCCCTCAGTAGGAGACATGGCCCCAGACTTTACCTTGACAGCACAAGACAAATCCAAAGTTACTCTAAGTGACATGCGTGGAGAAAGAGTGATTCTAGCATTCTATCCAGCAGCATTCACCGGAGTATGTACAACAGAAATGTGCACATTTTCTGAAGGAATGACAAGCCTAGGTGACAGTGGAGTCAAGGCGTTCGGAATCTCCGTGGACGCACCTTTCTCCAACGGCGCTTTTGCTGAAAAGAATGGAATCTCATTCCCACTACTTTCCGATGTTCACAGAGAAGCCGTCAATGCATATGGAGTCGCTTTGAACGATTTCGTAATTGGAGGATACACGGTAGCTCAGAGGTCTGTATTCGTAGTTGAAGCGGATGGTACCATTGGATACGCATGGGTTGCAGAAAATCCAGGAATCCAGCCAAATTACGAAGAAGTAATGACTCATTGTTCGTCTTGATTATTCGAATGGGTCTAGATGAATCAGTTGCTCTACATCGATTCTCTTGTATCCACGCTCTTCTGCATCTTTGCCTGCACGAACCAACATTCTACGCATCCAACCAAGCATCATCAAGTCCTTCATTCGATCTAAAGATTCGATTAATACTGCTGAATGCGATGTATGTTGATTCCTCATTCAGGCTGAAGAGCATCACCCTAAGAAGTGTGCACTATCAATTCATTCGCCAATTACTCAAATCGTTCAAGTGTTCCAGAATGTTATACTTAGAATAAATCGAAGTTTTCATTTATCTAAGTCTAGAGTTTTCTTGTAACTTAGATTGATGCCATTTATATGTCCACTAATTTCAATAATGCCTTTGTCAAATCCTAATTTTAAATTAACATCTCCTCCGGTTAATGAAAAGCCAGTTGCAAGCGCACATTCGTCAGTCGCAGACATTTGATTGAATGAAATAATCGGAATGAGGTTTTTGTAACCCCTACTTCTCCAACCTACCATTGGATCAGTGTTTCCGTTGTATGTTGAAACTTTACTGCCAACCGAACTTAGGAATTGTGCTCGCAGCAATTGATTTTCATTCTCAAAAATACAAGAATCGGTCATTTCTATTTCTTGTGGCCTAAGTTTAAAATTTTCATTGAGATGGAACCATTGCCGAAATTCCTTTTTCTCATTTGCTTTCAAAACATCCACCACTACAAGAAACTCCTTTGGCCGATATAGCAAGATCCGATGGTGACGGGTAGAAAATTGATTCCAAAATCTTCCAAATTCTAGTGCAATACCCCATTCATATTCTGAATGCTGTATTAATGCAGAATCATATTTTACAGAAGAATGAACGCTATAATTCATTCCATCAATTTCTAGAGTATTGTGGGCCATTGTTGAAATCACCATTTCCCTTCCGGGATCATCTCTGTCGTACGAATGTTTTCCTGGGTCGACAAATATCTCTTCACCATTTTCAAACAATTGGAAGCTCAGATCGTCCATTTGGCGATGTGTTTTTGATTTGAAAGCACTCAAACAAAACAACATCGATGCAGTTTTTTCAGGTATAGAAAACGAAGATCTCACAATAACATATCCCGATTTGGTGTAATGCTTGAACAAATATTTCTCTCCTCCAAATCTAAAATCTCTAGATTGATTTTCAATTTTATCGATGTCACTAATCAAACTACTACTTTCGACTAACTTATTGCCTGAGGAGTCTCCTGCAGGAATTACAAATTTATTTGGCCAAATCAGCCAATGATTTGCCAATTCAATGTTTTTAATTTTTGAATCAATATCTTTCAATGAATACCATCCCGTTTCAATGAATCCTTTAATCACCTTCTGAATAAAGAAATGATATTCAGGAGAATTTTCTTGATGAATCCCTTCATCATCAAATTGGCCATGTATTAATTCTTGCATACGGTTGTTACACCACTCTCTTACTTCATCTTGTTCGGAAAGTTCAGGACATGCACAACAAAGCGCCATCAGCCCATGATTTACAAATAAACCATGATTAGTATCCTTTGCAAAACCATCTCTTTTCATCACTTCAAAATGTTTACTAGCAGAGGTTTTCAATTTTTCAATTATCTCTACTGGGTATCCGTGTCGTTCTGAATTTTGAATTATGAATGCCAATCTGCTTGCTCTAAGACCAGTAGCCATGTCAGACCACCTCACTCCAGAGTGATTGTCATAGCGATTATCACATTCAATCCATTTAATCATTATACTCAAAGCATATTTGAACTTTTCATTATTGCTAAAACCACCTAGAATAAGGGCTGGGTCTATGGGCCTTAACGAGTTGATTTGGAAACGCCAATTTCGATCATTAAAAGGGTCCTCTTCAAAATCTAATTCATCAGCATTAAGATTCCAAGGAGGTATGCCTTTTCTGATAGTAAAACCTTCATTCTTAAATTGATGATATCTTTTTTCGGTTTGGAATGTTAACAATTGAATGTCGCTTAATCTAATTATTCTTTCAACCTTATACTCACCTTGTGTTTTAGATGAATGTACAGGGTGATCATTTTTTTCCAGTTCTACGGTATTCAGAGATTTATTTGATGAAACAACATCGTAAATTGATTTCAATTTATATGAAATAGCCTTCCAATCTCTCTCTTTCTCAACCCATTTTCGTGCACTAATTCCTATATTTAGATAGGCGTTTGATTTTTTAGAATCAATAATTGCTTTAGCCAAAGA
>QQSA01000092.1:13969-21727 GCA_003602535.1 Candidatus Poseidoniales archaeon | reverse complement strand
GGGGTCTCGATTACCCCGGAACAAGTTACTGTGTCTGCAATAAATCGTAATTTCCAAGGCCGTTCAGGCCCCGGCAAATTGTATCTTGCTAGTCCTTTAACTGTAGCAACTAGTGCCTTTACAGGACATATCTCGGCATGGAAAAATGAGTTCTGATGGGGTATGGCGTCTAATAGAGGCATGGCAGCATTAAGTGTTGGAGGAGTAATTGGTGGAATAGCCTTCACCATTTACTTAACACAGACATTGTTAGCGCCACTAATCGAAAAAGCAACTTGGTTTCCTGAAAATGGATGGTACGGAATTGCTGCTTGGTTACTATTGTATGTCGTTCTAGCCCTTCTAATTGCCCCTGCTAGTTTACACAAATTCATCTCAGGCGTTCTGTTTGGTTTTTGGGCAGGATGGGCTATTGCGTTTATTGGGGCTTGCTTAGGAGCGATTCTTCCCTTTTGGCTAACCAAGAAATATCTATACAACTTTGTTGAAAATAAATTAGAGAAAAAGCCAACTCTAAATGCGCTGAAACAAGCAGTTAGTGAAGATGGTTTGAGATGTGTATTCCTAACTCGGGTTAGTTTGGTCATTCCTTACCCCGTACTGAATTATGGTTACGGGTTGACTGATGTTACGTGGAAGGATTACCTCCTCGGTAACTTCGGGATGATTCTTCCGGGCGCGCTATACGCGTATTGGGGTTCTAAGGCAGCCGATCTTTCCGCAGCGATGAATGAAAGTAGAGATTGGACATATTGGACTGCAGTTATTGCGTCGCTTATTCTAACGGTTTGGATTATTGTCTATCTGCGTAAAATTACTCTAGCAAATATCGCGCTGGAATCTACAGAATGAACGCTATCATTCAAGAACCTTGGGCGCTGGGGTTAGGTCGCTCAAGGCCCAACGTCATTGGGACGAAGGAGGACCATGGGCGGAGTGATTCTCATGGCAGGCATTGCAAACAAGATGGCAAGTAACCAAAAACAAATTGCGATTTCTGAGTTTTTTGAGAAAAATAAACACTTTCTAGGATTCGATTCTCTTCCTCGTTCTATCATCACTGCCGTTAAAGAAGCGGTAGACAACTCATTAGATGCTTGCGAAGAAGCTCGTATCTTGCCAGATATAATTGTAAAAATTTCAAAAGTTGATACTAAGAAGGACATTATTGAATTACAGACCGAAGATAATGGTCCTGGAATCCCACAAAAAAGCATTGAGAAGGTTTTCGGGCAACTTTTGTTTGGATCTAGATTTCATGCGATTAGGCAAAGTCGAGGTCAGCAAGGAATCGGTATTACAGGCGTAGTAATGTATTCTCAATTAACAACTGGAAAACCAACACATGTACTCTCTAAAATCGCCGGGGAACCTGCCGCTGTAAGTGTGAATATCGGACTTGATACTCGCAAAAACAAGGCTGTAAAAAGCGATCAGACGAGGGTGATTTGGGAAAGAGAAGACCTCACTTTGAAAGAGCATGGAGTTAGAGTTACTACTAGAATGAAGGCGAAATATCAACGCGGAAGGCAATCCGTTTACCAATATCTGAGAATGACTAGTATTGTCAACCCGCATGCCGACATTACATTCGTCGATCCAGATGGTGAAAAACACCATTGGCCAAGGGTTACTGAAAGGCTACCGAGTAAGGTTGATGCTATCAAGCCGCATCCGCATGGAATTGAATTAGGGCAATTGCAACGAATGTGTAGAGAATCCTCGGATTCGAGACTTTCAGTATTCCTTCGTCAGAATTTTTCAGGGGTTTCAATGAGGGCTGCCAAGGAATTGTGTGAAGCAGCAGAATTAGCGGTTAGTACTAAGCCGAAATCGATGAAACCAGACGATGTTCGAGCTCTTCTAGAAGCATTCCAAGGCGAGAGGACTGTCGGTGGCAAGCCGATTAAATTGCTAAGCCCTCCAACTAATTGTCTATCTCCTATTGAAGAGATGTTGATCAAAAAGGGGCTATCGAAGACTATCGATTCAAAATTCATTGCGACGATGACTCGCGCGCCATCGGTTAGTCATGGCAACCCTTTCCAGGTTGAAGTTGGACTAATCTTTGGCGAAGGGATGGCAGCGGATAAGCACGTAGAGGTGCTACGATTTGCAAACCGAGTCCCTTTGATGTACCAGCAAGGTGGCTGTTTGTTAACTAAGGCGATAGAAAGCGTTGATTGGAGACAATATGGACTTGAACAGGCCGGTGGCCGTGGCGTTCCAAAGGGACCTGCTGCAATATTGGTGCACTTAGCGAGTACAAATGTTCAATTTACCTCTGAAGCGAAAGAGGCTTTGTCGGATAACGAATTTGTTTTCGAAGAAACCCGGAAAGCAATGTTGGAAATGGGGCGAGGGTTGCGTAAGCATCTTGAAAAGAAGAAGAAGATGGCCAAAACTCGTGAAAAATTCGAGCTGATTAATGACATTCTACCAGCAATAGCTGAAAAGTCTGCAGCAATTCTAGAACGTCCTGTACCTGATTTAGCAGGATCGATTACCAAAATTATGAGTGCTGTTATCTGCAATGAATCAACAATATGGAATAAGGAGACAAAGCAGAGCGATGTTTCTATCACTCTGTTCAACTATACCTCTCGTGCCAGAAGCTACTCTTTGCTAGTAAACTGGCCGGAAAAGTCTGGTGCAGAAATGGTTGCCAACGAGCGCGGCGGAAGAAAGGAAGCCATGGGCATTTGGGGATGGAAAATTGAGACATTAGAACCGGGCGAAAAGGCTGTTGTAGAGTATTCACTTTCTGGTCTTGAAAAAGGTGATTGGACTGAAACCGAAGTGTTCTTTAGAGGTAGTCAAGATGTTATTGGTGCTACAAAACTCGATGAGAAAATGCTTGTAGAAATTCGTAGGCAGGAAGAAATTCTTACTCAGGTAGAATCTTCAACAGAAGAAGTAGATGATGCTTCTGAAGAATCCTATACTCCGGGTGTGGTTGAAGGCGACTCTAATCAGACCACTCTGTTCGGAGGTGATGTCTGATGGCCCGTGTAAATGATCCTGAATTGACCAAAGCTCGCCTACACATGGTAGTAGAAGAGATGTATGATCGAATTGTGAAAGGGGAACCTCCAACAATGACCTTGCCAGTCAGAACCAAAAACAACATTGGCTTTGATAGAAAATTGGGCGTATACAAATATGGTAAAAAGCGTTCAACTAGAGATGCTACAAGTCTCGGTTCCGCAAAAAATCTGCTTCGAGCATTGCACGTTGTCGAATTTATCGAAGAAATGATTGAAGCTGGTAAGTCATCGACGTTAAGAGAAATGTACTACATTTCAGAAGCTTGGGGACTAGGAAAATTCGGAAGTCAAAATGAATCAAACAACTTAGCAGAAGATTTGGAAGTTGTAACCTCCTGTCTTAGAGAGGATTTCAAGTTACGTCCTGAAGAAGATGGTGCTCGAATGATTGGCAACGTGACCATCAATGAATTAAATCGAAGAGGGCAATGGATGACCATCAATGCTAGAGACGATGTTGGAGATTCTGGTTATGGTTTACCATATAATGTAGAAATCGAAAAGATACAGTTGAAAGAACATGATGTGAAATTCCTGATGGCTATCGAAACTGGTGGTATGTTTGACAGATTGGTAGAAAATGGCTTCGATGAAGAATTCAATTGTGGATTAATTCACCTCAAAGGTCAACCAGCCCGGTCTACACGCAGAATTATGAAGCGCATGAACGAAGAATGGGATTTACCAGTAATAGTATTCCTGGACGGCGATCCATGGTCCTTCAGAATCTTTGCTTCCATTGCATATGGAGCTATTAAAACAGCACATATATCGGAATATCTGGCAACCCCTTCTGCAACTTATCTAGGGATTACTGCTGATGATATCCTAGCATATGACCTTCCTTCGGATGACCTGTCGAAGAAGGATATTGAAGCACTAAATGCAGAATTATCAGATCCAAGATTTGCCGATAGTTGGTGGCAGGATCAAATCAATATGATGCTTGAAATTGGTAAGAAGGCTGAACAACAATCTCTGGCGAAATATGGATTGGATTTCGTTACAGATACTTATCTTCCAGAAAAATTGGAAGAACTAGGTTTGGCTTGAGCCGTTTGGTTGAAGATGGAAAGCCGTTTAGGTGAAAATATGCAGCCCGCTCAAGCCACCTCACCCTGGCCCAAGCGAATACTTATCGCGGGGGCTGTTCTGAGTGTTTGTGGCATCGTTTCATTTGTCTTAATCGGCGGCCCTCTAGCCGAAGTTAGTGACCCAAGAGAAATTTCTGAGCACACGGTTGAGAATGAAATTGATACTATTACTCTAGAAGAAGGATGTTGGGTTGTCCATGTCGAAGGAAGCGATAGTGATTATGATGTTTCATTCAATTATGTCGAAGATGGAGCTGAAGCGGATTCTGTAGATGATGATTGTAAAACCGATTTCCAAACCATTGATAATGAAGTCGAATTTTCTACTATTACTACGTTAAATATTGAGGATGAGTCTGAAATATTAATCACAACCGAATGTGAAGAAGAAGATGGTTGCGAAAATCCCCTCTTGTTCACTAATGGCAACGAGGCTGCTATGAATCAGTTGGAAATTTTGCTAATACCTGGGGGTTTGTGTGGCGTTGGATTCCTTCTTATCCCGCTTGGTTGGGTTTTAATTTCGATAAATCGGGGCAGGGAAAACAAAGTTGGTATAGTCCAAAATCAAATTATTTCAGCTACTCCTTTAGAGGAAACCCCGCAGATGAATCAGGACATGTTGACTACCGATCAGTTATACAAATTAATGCGAGGAGAGGTTCCAACCGTTGAGCAACAAAACCAGAATGTTCCGAGTCCATTTGTAGATGTAGATACGAGAATTCGAAAAATGCCTGATACTAAAGTTGGTGGTTCAATTAACAAGGCCAGCATTCATACTCCTGAAAATCCGCCAACAGATGAGTCTTGGAAGAACTGGGACGAAGGTTGACCTTGATGCGACGGGTTCATAGGTAACCTTCGCTAGGTAACTATTGGTTGTGAAGTCGTGGCTGGACTTGACGAGGCTCTCTCGATTCTGCAAAACAAGGCCAGAAGGTCGATTCTTGAGCGATTGGTTAGAGAGCCACATTACCCCCTCCAATTAGCCGACCAGATTGGAATTTCGCAACAAGCTGTGATGAAACATTTGAAGTTATTAGAAAGTGCTGGTTTTGTTGTAAAAATGAAGGCTGCGAGCAATAAGGGCGGGCCTCCAAAAAATATCTACTCGGTTCAACAGGCGATTTCAATCCGTATTGATCTGGGGCCAGATTTATTCCAATGTAGTCAGAGAATATTGCCCGCAGGCGGCCCGCTAAAGCTTTCCAATCGACTGAAAGGTGATGTTGTTAAAGTGGCTGAAATTGTCAGTGGAAGAAAGAAAATTGGTGTTGGCGAGGGTGCACATCACCTTTCTGCCATTTCTGAAGCGATTGAAAAATTGGATTATGAAAGAGATGCGTTGATAGCACTGCATCAACAGATAAAACAACGGGTTTCATCGACTGTGGATTCTGATTTTGATTCTTATGAACAGCGATTAGTGATTCACAACATTCTAGAATCTCCTCGATCAAACTTCAATTTCAAAGAATTCGCTCGTGAATTACAACTTGGAGCTGAAGCAAGTGAGCGGTTAATGGATGAAGTCCGTTCAAGAGTCGTCAGACAACTAGCGGAAAGGTCCGGTCAATTCATTGCTGGGTCACAGACCATTGAACTCCCTTGGTGGGCAGCCCTTGGCATCGACCCCAAGGGAAGTCCTTGAGGCCGATGCTTGGAACTTAGTTTCAGACTTCGTCATCTAAAACAGAGATCAAACTGCTTTGTTCTGCTAGTCTCTTGTTAACTTCAGCACGACGTCCGCGTCCTACCAAATACAAGACTCCGAATAGAGAGAATGTCAATACTAGAACACCAAATGGTAATGCCCAGTTGCTAACAATTTCTCCAGCAACATCTAGGAATGGTGACTCGCTAGATAGTGGTTCATCGACTACGCGGATGTTATCGCGCTCACTAACCTCAACGATGTTGTTCATTGGATCCACAACTACAACTACATCATACGAACCTGCAGATACAGGATATAATAGATACAATTCTATTTCCTGAGCATCTTCGCTAGCATCAGGTGCTAGTAGAGCACCTATCGTTTGACGAGTTACAACTGAGTCTTCTGGACATCCGCCATCTCTGATATCATCGAGAACCTCTTCGGTAGCTTCGTCAAATTCACAAAGGATGACTTCAATATTTGTGGCGTGAACGTTTCCTGTATTTTGTAGAACGACCCTAACTGGGATTGTGTTATCGACTTCGTTACTTGTACTAGAAACCGAAACTTCTGAGATTACCAAGTTAGGAGCTCTTAGGCGTAGAGTAACAATTAGTTCGTTTGAATCTAGAAGTTCTCCTGACCATTCTGGGCTATCATCGTGATCTCCGTTGTCTTCCATATTACCTGCCATACTTGTCACCTTCAAACCGATATCTCGAGTATCTAGCTTAGCACCGGTGGATATGTGCACAGTAGCAATCATTGTATGGGTGGTGTATGGATCCATTGTAGGTAATCTCCACTCGTTAATGTCCTCCAACCAAACACATTCGTCTTCAGGGAACTCTTCGGCTGTAGACTTCATTTCAGTACATTCAGTTTCGATAATCAGGTCGCTACCAACGTACTTGACCATCTTCCAATCGACATACCACTCAGAAAGTGTATTCATTCCCGGAATAGGATCGAACTCCTCTCCTCCAGAATCACTTTTTATCATAGTGTGGTTGTGCAATGAAGGAGTATCTGGTACGTTACCTGCATTTGTAATGTTGACTATGAATTCTACAATTCTACCTGGGGCGCTGGTCTTCACATCGTTATCAACAGATTCATCCATACTGATTTGCATATCATAAAATTCATTCACTGTGATGTGGAATGTTATTTCATTGCGCAATCTGGTAACCTTGTTAAGATCTTCATTCATGTAAACTTCTTCACTAAGCGCTTGAATTACAACTGTGTAATCGCCAGCAGGCACCTGTTTAGGAACATTGATTGTGATAGGGACTGGTTGTCCAGCACCTCTCTGCAACTCTTCTAGAGTACCCCTTGGAATGTCGACATCCCATAGAACTGCTATTCCTGAAGAGTCGCTAACACTACTCAAGCGTAAATCGTAATTGTCAGGCCCGTTTCCAGTGTTTATGACTGTGGTAAGAATCTCCCAACTATCTCCCGGATTTACCATGTAGTCGGTTTTAATTTCTTCATCGAATTGCAATCCATAAACATGTTCAACATTCGTGGAAAGTGTTACTGAATTTGCAACGCGAGGGTATCCTTCCAAATGGGCTTTAACCGTTACAGCGGGGCCTAATCCGGCATTGGCATTAATCGGCGCACAGACTGAAACTTGTACTGTATATTTTGTTTCAACTGGCCACAACCGGGGACTCGTTGGGTCTTCGGCATCTCTTGGACCTGGCGCATTAGAGAAATCTAAGTCTACAGTCCAATGATCCTGCCTCCAAGTTGCCAAGTCAATCTCATCGGGTTTGGCTTCAGGTGCCCCTGGTGTTGTGAACACTAGATAGCCTGGTTCGTAGTTTTTGATGACATCCAAGTCGTATACAGCACAGGATGCAGTATTGACTGTAGATGGCTTGATGATTTCACTTGTATCAAATATTTCAAAGACAATATTTCCGATAGAACGTATTGAGAC
>QQSA01000092.1:7926-13840 GCA_003602535.1 Candidatus Poseidoniales archaeon | reverse complement strand
ATTCTTAGTTACAGTTTGTCCCGGATCTAGTGAAACTTGTAGTGGGAAGTCTACTCCCCAACCAAACGGCAATAGCCATTCTTGTTGTCCTTCAAGAGTGTTCGGATCATAGAATGCGAATGTGTCGAATACATTTCCAGTATTGGTGACTGTGATAGAGAATATCGCGGTCTGGCCTTGTTCTACATCGGCCATTCTGTGGCTAGTATCCAAGTCGATTCCGTGCACAACGTCCATCAGAGTCAGGGTTAGTCTCTCAGACCTAATTGCTGGGTCTTTCTGAGAGATTGCTGAAACTGTGATGTAAGCTAGTTGATCTTCATTTGCTTGGTAAATCGAAGGTGCTCTAACTCGTAAGTACATACGGGCCATTTCCCCTCCTTCAAGGAAAATTGGGGTGTCATCAAAGATAGCAGTATGATTGTTAGAGAAGTAGAGGTTTGCTGTCCAATTCTCAGGCATACCTGTCAAATTTAGATTGTATGTATCTGCCACCAGATCCTTAGGACCCGGTGTTGTGTTGTTGATTGTTAAATTGTAAATTGTTTGTTCCCCAGGCTCTATTACGTGATAGTATGTTTCACCTGCGTCGAACTCGATATCTACTTGTCCTGTTAGGACGTGTGAGTAACAAATAGTCCAAGGCCCACCATTGCTTTCATCTGAACACTTGTTAGTATCCGACCAAGCGATATGGGCTCCGCTTCCTAAATCGTTAGAGAATGCAGGAGGTTGTCCAAGCGACGGTTTTGATAATTGGTTTGGACCCAATTTGAACGACGACCATGATGTTACAGCTGTAGAATTCCATGGATCTAATGCTGTCTCTCCTGGACCTGTTTCGTCTGTAGCGTTCAATCTAGCATAGCGAATCTCTTCTCCGGCACTTGCATTGCCGAAATCCAGCCAAGCGATGTGAACATTGTTTTGAGGGTCGGTTAGAAGTGCAGGGTAAGCAGAGTTCTGGCTGCTTCCTTGAGGCATTTGTTGCTGTCCTTCTACTTCTGAAATCGGTGTATCTTCAACTCTCTTGATTGCATATGTGGACAATCCTTGAGGAACACCGTCCCATTCTCCTGCACCTTGTAGGCGCAGTTTGGTGTAGTAAATCTCGTATGGAACATTCTTCTCAAATCCATAGTCACGACCATCCATCCAAGCAATGTGTGTATTTCCTTGCATATCCACTCCGATTGATGGGTGGAATGAGAATGCGTCATCTATTGTAACACGTGTGTCGTTTACCACTACAAGGTGGCCTTCACTTCCTCTGCCCATATCTTCTGCGTATCCATTGCCTAAGGTTGTGTGACCTGGTTGTCCAGGAACCCATTGTGGGTCATTATCCATCTTACCATAAGGATCCAATACTGTCATGAAGATTTCACGAGAGTTGTTGGTGGAGATGTAAACCATTGCTTCTACAAGAAGTTGCATTTGGCTAGCTCCTCCGGTTCCAGATGGGAATTCGTAGGTTTGTCCTCCAGCATCAGTAGATCGTATTGAGGTTCCTGGGCAGTTTCTAGCTGATGTGGAAACTACGCCATTAGGACATTGAGCCAAATCTCTCATGTGAGATTCGATATTGCCTGCGCCACCGTAAGATTGTCCGTACAATCCAACTGGAATGACTCCTGCGTTGAGACAGTTGTCGTGGGCTTCGTTAATCGAAGTAGTATCATCTGCTTGCTGAGAAGGGTCTCCGTCTTTCGGCCCCTCGTCAGAAATTGGAAGAACTATCTTTGTAGCATTAGGGTTCCACTTGTGATCTGAAGATGTTGGTGGATTTCCTGGAACGTTACCTATTGCATCTTTCCAAGAAAGACAAGCCCAGTTAGAACCTGGTCCCCAATCTTCTCCAGAATAGCCGGAGTATGTTGCGCCGTTGTAAACAGTTCCCGGCAGAGTTCTTAATCCACCTGAGTCGTCGTTGTTAACAAGCCCAAGAGCGGTGTTTCTCGGTCCAGAGTTCTTGTTGTGCTGGGCGCAATTACCCTGACTTGCAGCGCCAGGAAGTGTTCCTCCTAGTCCGTAAATTGTTTCGTAAACAGTCATGTTTCCTTCTTCCAACATTGGTTTAATTCCTTGGAAGTTACCACCTGATTGGAAGTTGCCGCCGTAAATAACGGTACAAACATCTGCCCATTCAGAGTACATAGAACCTGATGTATCTACTACGAAAACCAATTCGACCTTGCCACCACGAGTATCGTCCCAGGCAATTTGTACTAGATCATTAGCATCTACAACAATATCCGGGTGTCCTTTGTGTCCAATAATTGGAGTAAGTAGAGTGTCGTCGAAAAGAACGACTACATTCTGTACGCTGTAATCTGGCTGTAGCATTTTGTAGTAAATCTGTGGTTGTTGGAAAAACATATCGAGACTGTCATAGTTGTCTTGCCATACGATGTGGACGTTGCCTTTGCTATCAACATCAATTGCAGGCCAGTCTCGGTTGTTAATATGCTGTGCTACAATGTAATCATCGATCGCAGTTAGGGTTCCGTCATCAGTAGTAGAACCATCCATTGCGGTGTTGAAAGGATGAAGTGCGGTGTACATGATTTTGTGTTGACCAGAATGATCTGCCCAGGTAATGTGGACTATGTCGTTGTCGTCAATGACCATATCTGGATGGTAAATTTTGTGAAGTCCCGCCCCTGTTACTTGTGTGGCATCAATCAGTGTCTCTCCGCGTGGTGAAATCATGGAGTAGTACAGATGCTGATTAGATCGGCTCCAAACAACGTGGACGTTGCCTTCGGAGTCTGATGAAACGGCAGACATTCTGTCGGATGTGCTACCACCATCCACGACTTGTATTGCTTCTGTTATTACGACTTGAGTTGCTGCTGCTGGAGCTGCGACCAATAGTGCTGATAAAGTTGAGAGCAGCATTATTGCTGCAAGGCTGACTGACTTTGCTTTTTGTCCCATGTGTATACCTTCCTAACGACATAGGCAACGTTACAACACTCCTACTTAACCGCGCCCCTTACAGGTCATTAGGAAAATTGGCAAATTTAGGCGATTTTATATCCAATCTGAAGGGTCAAATCCTTCACCAAAAGACATCGATTCATCGGTGTGTATTTCTTTTGGTTGTTGGCTTACTGGTTTGTCCCCAGTACGTTTTTTTGCTCGGTCTTGCCAATCATCTACAGGCCCTGGTTTTCCAGAACCTTTGCCGAATGTGTATTTTATCTCGTGGATTATACCTAATTTGGCTAGCCAAAGCCTCCGTAGATTTTGCATCATCTCATTCTTTGTCAATCCATCAAACCATACAGGCTCACTCACATTGAATGCTTGTAATGGACCTGGGCGTTGTTTTCCAGAATGGCCAAGATGGATCCCCCAATCAACCCCGGATGCGATTAGTTGCATTCGGCATTCATGCATCCAAGACTTCCATTCTTCTTCATCCGTTTTCATCAAGTCCCGCATCGAGTTCTGTTGGCCTTCATCCACTCTAGTCATCGAAGAAATCGCCAATAAATCTCTGCCCTTTGGAATGACTATTGCAAACATGTGCCCATTCTTGCCTTGTGGGTATTTTACCAATAGATGTAATTGGGCCCTAGGGTCTTCCTGTTCCCGGATTTCTATCCTCTCACTATCCAACCAAGCGCGGACCTGGCCCTCCACTTCATCCGGCGACATATTAGGTCCGAGTTGGTCCACTAACTTGAATAGTTCAGTTTAGTAATTCACGTAATTTTACTAAATCTGCTTTAACCTTTGAATTGGTTTTTAGCCTTCTTAGTAATTTTTTAGAATCTGAAATACTATCCCACCCCTTAGCGAAGAATACTCCAGATAACCAGAATAAGAATATGAAAAAGACCCATAGAATTGCTGCTGCCAATACTTGTTCGATTATTGACCCCGATAATAGTGAAGCGTTTATTCCTAGTTCTACTTCCAATTCTGAATTAAAAATTAAAGCCATTATAGTAAATATTGTAGCAATTATTGGCCACCACAATAGTGAACCAAACATTCCGAATAAGAAATGGTAAGATGTCCGGGCATCCAATCCTTCGTCCGTTCGATCTCCTAGCAACCTACCAGCTAAGATCTGTGGCCCCATTCCGATGATGATTGTTGGAAGGAGAATAAGCATAGGGATAAACTTCGCAAAATTAGTCAATACCCCGCTCGGAGAAACCCCTCTCAGTCCGTCACCTTTCGAATTGATATCTGTTGCATCCAAAATTGCTGAATCGAGAGTGTCTCCAACTCTGGTTGCGATTTCTTTCACTTCATCGGAAGCTGGTTCATCCTTTAATCTCCTAACTTCTAAGACTTCTTCGCGCCAGCTCAGAGTTCTGCCTTCCTTGATTCGGCTTTGCATATGGGCGATTACTCCGTCTCTGTAAACTTCGCTAAAGGTGTCCCTATCAGGAGTCATTGGGGCTAGTTTCTCCTCAACCAAATCTCTCAGGTTTAGGACTAAGTCCGCTGGCGGTTCCGCCCAATCGCCTTGCTTTACCGATTGAATCAAATCATCCGGAATTTCTTCGTGTGGTAATTCAATAGGTTCGCCATATTCAACCCAGCAATCGGTTCTGAAAAAATGTCGGGTTCTGAAATGAAGGCCTATCGGTATCAATACCGGGATATTTGCATCTATTGCTTTTGCGTGTGCAGCAGCCGCCAATACTGTACGGAATGGTCCCGTTTTTACCCTGATTAAATGGCTTTCAGAATGGCTAGTTCCTTCCGGGAATAACGCACAAGCAAAGCCATGAGATATCCCGGTTGCTAGATTCAATAACGATCTCCCATTTAAGCGGGTTGCTTCTTCCTCAGTACATCCCCCACGCAATAATTCAGCCTTCCTAACAACAGGCTGAACTGCAAACTTTCGAGCCCAGAACCCCAAAATTGGGCGGGTCACAAGGTCATGTCTTCCGCCGACTACAAACATCTTGGGGTGCGTTAGAAAAATCGAAATCGGATCGACTAGGCCATTGGTGTGCCATGCTGAGCACATGCTTCCTCTATCAGTGGGTATGTTCTCAATTCCTGATACTTCGAAGGTTCTGAATATTGAGTTGAATGTTCGCCTCAGAAGAAAATATCCTAATTCCATAAAGAATGGAGAGCCGGGGTATTTTTCAGCAAATTTTGGAAGAGGTGTATTTACTAACCTTTCATAATCCATTTTGGTAGCAGAGGATGATAATTCGGGTAACAGCTCCCCATTATGATCTCGTGCGCCATCCTTTCCTTTTTTCATTTTGATGCCCCCTGTATATCATCACATAATTTTGCCAGCCCTTCAAAGTCAGGAGGGTTTTGGGGTCTTGAATTGGGAAACATTGCTGGTAATGCCTTACCTAAATCTCCTTCTAATCGTGGAATTACGTGGACGTGGACGTGCGGTATTTCTTGGCCAGCGAGTGGGCCATCGTGCACTACAACGGTAAAATCGGTAGTCTTGAAGTATGCTGTAAGTTTGGATTGTACCTCTGCAACTCCCGTCCATAAATCAGATAGTTCTGATTTAGACAAATCTATGATTCTTTGAACTGGCCTCTCTGGAACAACCAATGTATGGCCTTGAGAGCGAGGAAATACATCAAGGAATGCCCCCCAATTTTCTCCCCTTCCGATGAAGTTACCAGGAACTTCGCCAGATAGGATTTTTTGGAACAGGGTTTCCTCTGCCATAACTAATCCTAACAGAGTGCGCTTCAAAATATTGAGGGTGGTTTCCTCAAAATTCAGGGGCTAGAATCCAAGTACCTGAACTTCCTTTTCTAATTGCTAGGGTTGACGTATTGCCTTCAGCATCAACCAAGGTGTGGTGCATTTGCTCAGGATCTGTTTCAGTAAAGTCCGACCTCTGATGAACGCCTCTACTTTCGGTTCTTGAAAGAGCGGATTGTGTTGTTGCTTTAGC
>QQSA01000092.1:2647-7854 GCA_003602535.1 Candidatus Poseidoniales archaeon | reverse complement strand
GTGTAACTTTTCAGATGATGCTTCTAAGTCATTCAATTGGTCTAGAGTTGCTTTCAATCCGCTCTCATTTCTAATCGTTCCAACATTGGTTGACATCAGATCTGTAAGTTTGGCAAATAGTGGGCCTGCTCTTTGAACGGGTCCTTCTTCGGCTCCAGCCATGTCGAAATCTAAGTCTGCTTCTGCCACTCCTAGTTGTGTTTCTAATGCTGCTCGGCCAGAAAATGATGTTTTTGCTGCATGTTCTGCTGCATGTTTTCCAGATTCTGCACCACCTGCTAAGGCGTCTAGTAATCGATTGCCAGCAATGATTCCTGCACCGTGTACACCTGAGCAAGCTGAATCTCCAGCCGCATAAAGTCCTGTGAACCATCGTGACCATTTTCCAGATATAGCCCTGCCAAATTCATCGGTGACTATGCCTCCCAATGTAGTGGAGGCTCGTGGACTTACAGGGATTGTTTGCTTGGATGCATTAATTCCTAACCGTGTAGAAAGTAACTCTGAAGTTTGAGACCACCATATATTGGAGGCCCCCATGTTCCTGGCATCCAGAACGATTTCTTGATCATTGATTGCGTTAACAATGCGATTTGCGTCGGCGAAATCGTCTACTTCCAATGGATTGCCATTCTTGTGGTGTAGAGTTGCCCCATCGGCTAGCATACCGATTGGTAAAACAACATTTGTTCCAGAAACTGCTAATGGGGTCCAAGAAACAAATTCCAATCCTCTAACAGAAAGGCCGCTTCTCATTGCCAAATCAAGTCCTAATCCAATCGAAGTCCCTGTCCAAATGCCTTCATAGCCCCCATCTGCGATAATTACACATTTAGCTTGTAGAGGGTTGACTAATCCTGTTGACAAATCTAAAGATATCAACCCGTGAACTTGCTCATCCGTATGAACGAGGCGCAATGGTATTTGGTCTCCTCTCCTAACAACGCCGTACCTCATACACTGTTCTTCCAAAACTTGTTGGGTTTCCCTGGACATTGCATCTCCAGCACCTGCTAAACGAGGTAGTGTGTGGCCAGCCGCGCGGCGAACCAATGGTATGCCATCTGCATCACGGCGGAAAATTACCCCCCATCTTTCTAGGAGGTCAACTTGTCGAGTGGCTTGAGAAATGCGATTTGAAACAATGTCTTGGTCACAAAGAAAAGCCCCTGTTCGAATTGTGTCGTCTCGATGAGACTTGGTTGTGCTTTCTTTGAGTGGTGCCGCAATACCATCCATTGCTGAAGAATTGCCGACTCCTAAACTATCTGCAGACATCATCAATGTTGTTGCGCCTTCCTTCGCTGCACTGGCTGATGCGCGTAGTGCCGCTGGTCCGTCTCCGATTACGATGATGTCCCATGCTTCCAAGTACTCCACCTCCGGTGAGGTGAGCGAAGTGTGGGCATGTCATAAGCAACGCGCCTAAAATCTCATTCATCGTTAGTGGAAATTTCTAATGTTGGAAGAGGTTTTTCTCCTTTCGCCCTTGCTTTCAGCATCCTTTTTAGGCGCTGTCTAGATAGGTTGCTATCTCCTGTTAACACCTTTGTTCTAATAATTCTCGATCCGATGATTGTGTCGTCGTCATCACGGAGAATTACCTGTACATTTCTTCTTCCTCTTACCGACGATTCCCATGCTACTCCAATCCACAAAATGACACCTTTCTCAAGATATTTAGGCATCCAATCTAATGCATCTTCCACTAGTTTGTCAGTAATTTTTACTGCTTGATCGGGGCCTGGGCAAGAACTTAGTTCAAATCGATGCACTTGGCTTTCAGGCATACCGCCTGGCACAATTACTTCCACAGTCAGGTGCCTGTCTGCTTCGGTTTGGTTGTTTAATGCGATGAATAAATGTCCTGTTTGGTTATCACATTGTGAGGCAAGGGCCAGATCCATTCGCCACTCATCTTTGGTAATTGCAGCCGAACCTGAGAGCAGATCGTTCTGCAGCCTATCCAATAGATCGAACACTTCAACCTGCCAAGCTCTAGCATGTGCAATCAATCGTTGTAATCTAACCCAGTTAAACTGCTCATCTTCATCGAGTAACAATGTCTGAATAGACATTGGTTTGATGAATTCTTTCAACTCGCCCAGCGTTTCCTCATCACTTAGATTACCGCGGCTATTCAAGTGCATTAAATACAAAATTCGCTCTCTTGCTTG
This sequence comes from Candidatus Poseidoniales archaeon, assembly GCA_003602535.1. Taxonomy (GTDB): domain Archaea; phylum Thermoplasmatota; class Poseidoniia; order Poseidoniales; family Poseidoniaceae; genus MGIIa-K1. The sequence goes on along the minus strand of QQSA01000092.1, from coordinate 5,677 downwards.
CCTTTTATCCACTCCGGGCAATATCGAATGAGAGAGTTTGTCCTCCCACAAATTCCACAATAAAGAATGGTCGGGGTCCAAATGCGCATAAACTAAATCTCCAAGAATAGTGTCTAATTTCATGGGGTGATGAGTTGGCGAATGTAGCACAAGGTAAGGTAATTCATCACCCAATTTCCGGATTTCATCCGAGGTGAATATTGCGTGATAAGATAGAGCCAGACTAGTGGTTAGGGTGATTAGTAGTATCAAATTGTAAGCTAGGCCATTTGGCTCTAGGCCGGCTGCTAAAATTAAGAGGAATAGAGAGGTTACCGCAAGAATTGATGCGATTGCATTGTGTAATCGAACATCGTTTAGTCCTGCTTTAATTCGATCCATTCCCGGTTCTGCCATCATATCTCTTCTTACACCTTTTACGATGACTTCCTCTTTCCATAATGAAGAGCGTAAGACAAGAGCGGTCATCGCTCTTTCCGCAGCAATCAACGCCGGCATTATCGAAATTAGTAGCATCGGGACCCAAACTAAAATCATCAATGTAGGTCTTGTAAGAGGGTGATTGGGAGCAACCACGCCCGCCAATGCTGTCATCGCCATCAGCAGCCCTGCAATTCTCCTCGTCAGCAAAACTGCTGGGTTAGATGCTAATTTTCCATATTTTACACGATGGTTTTCAGCAGACTGGTAGTCTAAATATGATGAAGATATTGAATCTTCAGCTCTATCGAAGTCTGCGCTGTAAGGGTTTGGCAAGCCAGACCCCATTCCGGGAAACACCTTCTTCGAAGCCGGGTCACCCATATGGTGGGCATAGGCTGCAATGGTATGTGATTTTGGGTTGTATGACATCGATAGGTTGTTGAAAGGTTGGCCTCACGGCGTGTTGGACACGTGGCCCAGCTGGATAAGGCGGCGGCCTCCTAAGCCGCAGATCGCGGGTTCAAATCCTGCCGTGTCCGCCATTCGTGATCAAGCAACCTGGCTTGACGAGATTTCTTTGACCCTATGTAGAAACTCCTCCAACTGGACTCTGCCGTGCATCGAAGTCTGTAGTTTTACATCGCATTCTGCTAATGCTCCCAGAAGCTCACATAGAATTGATTCTTCCAACAAGAGTCTGCCTGTAGTAAGTAACCTGTGAATGTGATGGACTACGTCTTCGGCTTCCAAAGCGTGTTCGTTCATCAATTGGTCAAGTGCCCCTAATGCTCCCTTCAGTACACGCTTATTCCTACCGCCTTGTTTTTCCCATTTCCAATCATGAACTCGCCCTCGGAGAGCTTCTTCTAAGACGTGTTGTACGCCAACCAAGGTGGTTGCAGCGACTACTTTTTGCAAATTTCTTCTATCGTTGATTTTTTTGTGACGAGATAATAATTCGAGTAAAAATACTGCTCTCCTTAAGTTGCCATTTGCAACATGCGCAATATCGCCGAGAATGCCTCTAACTGGAGTCAGGCTTTCTTTGGCAGCGATTTCTTCAAGGCGATTAGTAATAATCTGGCTTGATGTAGATGCAATTCTAATTTGCTTAGAACGGGAGCGTAAAGCATCAATTATTCGAGAAGGAGACCTTGCTGTAAAAATAAATCTCGAGGTAGAGGATGTGGATTCCATCATTCGTCTAAGGTATGGTTGGCGTGTAGGACCTAAATGGTCTGCATCTTCAATAATTATCAAACGAGAAACCTTTGTGGATGCAGAGTCTGGAGATGCGGCGTTTTCAACTCCAGCAGGAGGTTCGTCACCGGCTTCGGCTACTGTTAAATTAGAGTCAAACGAATCTAGAGAGGATCGTCCTGCCAAAGTATCCTTTGATGATGCCCCGCCTGGTTTAAGAAATTCTTCAAATCTTTTCATTGCACCACTACTCTTTGCGAGATCTCTGGCCTGCAGAATATGCGTAGTAGATTGCCATGAAGGCCCTAGGATCTGTCTTGCAACCAGTCTCCATGCTGCAGTCTTGCCAACTCCTGAAGGCCCTGCTAAAATTAAGTGAGGCGGATTTGCTTGTACAGCTACCTTTTGCAAATTGGATTGGATTGATTCGGACATCGCCAATTCATCGAATCGGCGAGGTGCATGAGACTCAAGCCAAGATGCCATCAACAATAATGGTAGCGAGTGGGTCTTTCAACCCTCGGTAGGAAGTGGTTTCACTCCGCGTCCAGAATCTTATGTCCGGTTCTTCGCAGTTTAAGGAAAATGCGTGTTCCGCATACCTTGCATGTCATTGCCGGTTGCCACTTACCTTCACGGTCACGTGTAAAGCTCTGAATGGTTCCGCAATTAGCGCACTTGTAATCAACAGTGAGGTCAGCCATATCGTTCACTCTCAGCAGCGCGACCGGCCTCCCCCCTTTGAAGGTGTCCTTTGTGACAAGTAAGGTTCATGGGTGGCGCGCGGCCCCATATTGGCATGGCCGAGGATAAACTTGTCATCGATGTAGTAGACAATGGCGGCCAATGGACTCATCGAGAATGGAGAATGCTGCGATACCTTGGCGTGGATACCCAAATCATAGAGAATACCACTCCTGTTGAAGAATTACGAGAATTGGATGGATTGATCCTTTCAGGAGGAGCGGCTAGAATAGGATTGTCTGGAGAATTAGGCAATTGTGCAGCGTTCTTGGAACTAGATATTCCAATTTTAGGCATTTGTGCAGGCCACCAGTTCATGGCTAGGCACTACGGGGGGGATGCAAGAGAATCTCCCAAGCCAGAGTTTGGTGCGATGAGTATAGAGCTAGTAGGGGGCGGGGGAGCCATTTTCGCAAATACTGCGCAGACGCAAACCGTCTGGGAAAGTCACAATGATGAAGTTCACATATTGCCTGATGCATTCTTCATAACTGCTTCGAGTGACTCCTGCAACATCCAAGGCATGGAAAACGATGCAGGTGATCGCTTTGGCTTGCAATTCCACCCGGAAGTAAATGACTCGGAATTTGGTAAAGAGATGTTTGAAAACTTCGTCGAAGTGTGTAGGGCTGCAAAAACTGCTTGATTTCGCTTTTTTTTCCT
>QQSA01000092.1:927-2606 GCA_003602535.1 Candidatus Poseidoniales archaeon | reverse complement strand
GTTTCGCATAATTATTCAGCCAGCATGCATAAAAATCAATTTTTCAGGCCTTTTTCCTCTACTTTATTGGTTTTTAACACTGCTTTTTGGGTATTTTTTGTTATCCAGAGTGCAAATCAGGAAAATGGTGGTTTTTCAAATAAAAAACACGTTTTATCTTCTAACAAATTTCAAGTGTATTAGCCCTTAGGACAGCATATGGCAAATGTGCTTGATGTTGAATTTGAGAGAATGGACGGAGAAACCACCACGCTAAGGGCATTAGGCGAAGGCAGGGCCTCTAAATGGGTCGTTGTCAATGTAGCTAGCGCTTGCGGGTTTACTAGGCAATACCAGGGATTGCAGGATCTTTCAACCAGAGACGATGTTGTCGTCGTTGGGTTCCCATGCAATCAATTCGGAGGCCAAGAACCGGGGACTCATGAAGAAATATGTTCGTTTACCGAATCCAAATTTGGTGTGGATTTTCCATTGATGGCTAAGGTTGATGTGAAAGGAGAAAATATGATACCTCTATTCAAGATATTGTCTGAGTCTGCCGATTCCAGTGGTTATTCGGGCGAAATAAGATGGAATTTTGCTAAATTTGTTATCGACTCGACGGGTGAAGTCACACGTTTTACATCAAGAGACGAGCCGGAAGATTTGCTTTGAGATGTGCAAAATGCATGATTCGTTTTCATCTAGGAGTTAAGTCATCAAACTTTGAGATTCGCTTGGCGCGCTATTAGCACTATTTGCATACTGTGCTCAAGCATTGCTGCATTAGCCCACGCATCATCTAGATCGGCGCCGACACAATATGCACCATAGCCGCGAATGACTACGCATTTCATTCCACCTTGCTTCAGTGCTTCGGCGGTTTGCCTTAATGCGTCATCAGGATTTTCGTCGTCCGGATCTACTATGACGATTTTGCCTAGTTCCTTTTTGCCGATCTCGTCAATAGGTGAACAAAGAACTAGGTCTTTTTCACAACTCACCGCAGTAGTATAAGCCCCCATCATGTGAATACACGCTGCTGGACCGCCTGTTTCTAACGACTTAGAGGCCAGTAATACCTCGAGTACTCGCCAATCCATAGGTGCACCATCAGGGGCTCCTTGGCCTAATCTTGCTCCAACCAATCCTCTTTCATTCAATCTTGCTAAGGTTGTTCCTTCGCGTGTTGAAATCATAACTCCTGGCATTCCAGGGTGGAGCATTGCAATAGTCCCCATATTTGCTCTAACCAATTGCTCTCTATCCAGTTGTCTTGCGAGTCTGGCTACATCTGCAACTAGATGATCTGGAACTACTATGTCTGCAGCTAGAACGGCAGGAGGCATTGGCTCTGTTTCTAATTCTTCAATAATTGCTGCTGCACCTACTAACGATTTTCGAAGGCTAGTAACTTCTCCAGATAATCTTACAGCCTCTTTTTCAGCTGCTTTTGCACGGTTGGAAATGTTTGGTTTTGGCAGTGCTTCGGGTGCAGGTTCGTCAAGCGCCTCTGTAGGAGCTTCCTCTACAGCAGGCTCTTCTTCAACTACATCTTCAGCTGCACCTTCTACTGGAACATCTTCAGCAGGGGGTTCAGGCTCGGCTTCTGGCATTGGCTCTTCAACTTCTGAATTGGCCCCTTCAGTAGGTTCTTCCGATGTTTCTGAAGGTGGGCCGCTAGGTGGACCGGATGGAGG
>QQSA01000092.1:0-761 GCA_003602535.1 Candidatus Poseidoniales archaeon | reverse complement strand
GGGCCACTCGGTGGACCAGATGGTGGACCGCTAGGAGGGCCACTTGGAGGACCGGATGGTGGACCACTTGGTGGGCCGGATGGAGTGGTTTCCTCTGAAGATTCTTCTTGGCCTTCCGTATTCTCTTCGGAAGTTTCCGGATCTGTGCCCTCTTCTTCGGAAGGGGTTTCTTCCACGGTTTCTTCAACTTCAGGTGTTTCTTTTGGTGAAGGTTTTGAAATTCCTTCGAGGCTGTCGAAGGCGCCCCCAAACATATCATCTGCAGCAGCGTTTTCTGCATCTTCTCGAGACTTCTCTGCTGATGTTTTTGGCCCGGCCACGTTCTCTCCCCGTCGGGGCCACAGAGCGCGGCTTAAATAGCGGTTGTTACTCGGCGACTTGCTGCCCGTGTGGTGTAGCGGTTATCATGAGGCGTTGTCGATGCCTCGACCCGGGTTCGATTCCCGGCACGGGCGCCTAAATGATGTGCTGAGCGGCATTTTGGCATGTAACTCATAGTTATTTTATCGGCCAAATGCCGAAATTATCCAACATTAAAGCGGTTAAAACCAGTATTTTGTAGCCGATTAAAGAAAATGGATTACGCAGATAGAGTTATTCTTGCAAAATTAATGATTGTCAACACTCTTGACATGCAAGGTTTAGTGGTTTATGAAATTAAAAAAGGCCCCCACCAGGAGCGAACTCCTGATGAGGGCAATATCCTGTTAAGGTGTTTCATTCCTAATTAAGCGGATTTCACTCTTCGGCAGGCATGAACT
>QQSA01000091.1:22420-48695 GCA_003602535.1 Candidatus Poseidoniales archaeon | reverse complement strand
TACTAACGGGATGCCAAACCATGACTTTGAATCTACATTGGCGTGTTCTGGCGGTGGTGGCGATTGTGCAGCACCTCAATCATACACTTGGTCAATACCAAGGAGCCCAGTAAATGATACTGTAGGCGGCCATGATAGTACAGATTGTCCCGAAGCAAATGGTGACAAAGAATGCGCCCCGGACAGAGGTGCAGTTGCAGTTTCAATTAACGGAGTCCCTATCTTTGGTCCAGAAGATGCACCTGGAGGGGATGCAGTTGCTGCAGAGCATGGAGCATATAACGAAGACAGACAACCGATTGAGTTAGGAATTTGTCATGGCCATGCCGCACAAGGTGGAACATATCACTACCATGCAGATGGAAATTGTATGCATTGGCATCCAAAAGATGGCGAGTCTATAGAAAATGATTATGACGAATCCACTATCCAAGCAATTGCTCAAAATACCTATGACGGGAATCACTCCAAGGTAATTGGAGTTGCATTTGATGGTTATCCAATTTACGGGTTTTGGGGCTATGACGATCAAATGAATGTTGTTGAAATGAGAAGTTCATACGAATTGAAAGATGGGGAGACTGGATACAACGGAATTGACGATTACAAGTACACAGAGAGTCTTGGTCATCTAGACGAATGCAACGGCCACTTCGGGCCGACTCCGGAATTCCCTCAGGGAATTTATCATTACCACAGTACTATGCAAAATGGTGATGGGGAAATGGGGTTCCCTTACTTCCTGATCTGCTATCATGGTGAAGCTGACATGTCAAGTGATACCGGTGCTGGCCAAGGCGGTGGCGGTGGCGGTGGCGGTGGTGATTGCGACGGTTACGGAGAAACATGGGGCCCAGGCATTGGTCCACCTCCTCCTGGTTGCGGTGGTGGAGCTGGTGGTCAATCAGAGATATCAGTTGTTGATAATTGGAGTTTTAACCCGATGGCACTGCTGATTATTGGACTGTGCGTGGCTACTGCATCGTCATTACGGAGAAGGTAAATTCACCCGTAGGGTGACACCCTAAGCACACAATACGTGCAAAACGGTTTAACACCCCGGCGCAGACGGTATATTGGTGCGCATGCTGAAATCTCGATATGTTCCTGTCCTCGTACTGTTGCTAATGCTATCTTCAGGACTACCTCTTGTAGAGTTTGAATCTCTTCCAGATGAGCCTGTTGTGAAGGAAGTTCCAGCAAACTTGGAAACATACAATTTGTTTCTTGATGAAGAAGGAGATTCCGGAGGCGACGGGTCAATAGTAACCATTGAGCCAGATGGAGCACACAAGGAAGGAGATGTCCTAGGTGGGGTTGAATTCCGCTCAGAGGATTTGATTAGTGATCTCAAAGTATACGGACAAGGTAGCGCTACTGAAATCCATCTATACATTTACCTTCAATTCAAAGGTCCAGAGCAATCTACCTCAGACTTAACCTTCACTCTAAATTCGGTTGGTGGCCCGACTTATACTGAGACTCTAAGTCTGGATGATCCATGTAACAGTGGTATCCTAAACAGTGATTGCTCATGGACTCTAAACGAAGTGTTCTTTGATGTCCCAGAAGATGGTTTTACGATTTCACAAGGGCAGCAACTACGTTTACAGATTGATGGTTCAGCATCATGTGAAGGGCAGTCTGGACAAGGGGGTTTCGGCGGAAATGATTGTGAGGTATTAGTCGCATTTGGAGATGTTGAGCAAACCAATGGTTTTTCCAGACTTTCTCTGAAGGCTAATGCACTAGCAGATTCCAGCGTAAAAGTCCACGCTCCTGGCGGTATTTGGACCGATTCAGAGAAATTGGAATGGTCTCCAAATCATCGTCCTGATTTTAGAACAATCCAATTTTCTGTTGACGTAAGGGATGCATTCGGAAGGGATGATATCAATTCAGTAAACCTGGTATTATCTACTCCTTCAGGAACAAATGCAGAATTCGACAAGGAATTCGAAGATGATGATTTAAGGTTGGACAACAATGGATTAGTTGGTAATTACACTTGGACTTATCCAGCAGGAATTGCTGCAGGACATTACAACCTATCTTTAGAGATAACAGATGTTCAAGGCCATGTAGTGGTTTACAGACACGTTGGAATTGATATGTTGGAATATGGAATGTATTTGTCCTTACCTGCTAATCAAGCCGATAATATCCTAATAGCTCCTGAACAACGTAGTTCTGTAGAGTTCATGGTTGAGCATACAGGCTCTGCAGGAGTCGAAATGGAAGTTGAGTTTGAATTATTAACTTCTCTCGGCGATTGGTCTCCTCCACAATGGGATCAACCTGGTGGTTATACCTTGAGTGGTGGCGGTTCTTTCAAGATTGCAACCTTATCGATTGATGCTCCAGAAGATCTAACAGATGCCCCAGATAGAATAGAAGTTTGGGCACGTGCGTATGTAATGAATGATGATGATGTGCGTGAAGAAGTATCTATTGAAAAGGTGATAATGGATGTTGAAGAAGTAGGAGTATACGCTTCTCCTAGGATGAACGTTTTCGAAGACGAAGAGCATCAAATTGAAATTGCTGATTCTAATCGTCCAGATGCATTTGATGAATCTCTTTCGCATTATATTGATGCTGAAAATTGGACTTCAGGAGAGCCTTTTTACATCGATTTATTCAATGCAGGGTTTGTACCTGATACTTTCAGATTGAAGGTGGTAGATACGCCAAGTTCTGCATGGACTTACAATTTTATCAATAACGATACGGGTGAACAATTAACAGGCCCAACTGGTTCACCATTTGTTGAAACTCCTGAAATTGGTTCTCATGAAACACTTTCAATTATGCTGAAGATTTATCCTCCTGATCCATCATTTGAAAATGTTGAAGATGTAGGATTATTTTCAATAGTTTGCTTCAGTATCGGTAATGAAGATAATTCATCCGAAGTATCATTCACAATTCAGAGAACTTTTGGTGTTCTAGCAGAAGTCATATCTGATTCGGATGGACCAGATATTGGAGTAGTAGGTCCTGTAGAGCCTGGTTCTGAGGTATCCTTCAGAGTAAGAGTTACAGATAGTACGGATGAAGTAGGTCAAAACACTTGGAGAATTATCTCTCCTGAGAATTTGAAAAGAAATACCGATGAAGATTTGGGTGGTAATCCAGCTTACGGGTCATGGGATTATTCTGTAACAGATGTTGACACTGGAGATGATGTTATCGCTCTCCAAATGGCTTCAGGAGATTATAGAGACATTGATGTTAATATTGACATGCGAGATCAAGTAGAAGCAGGTAGTTTGACTCTGTATCTGATGGTTGAAGAAGAATCAACTGATGGGGATGTAACTAGGTACTTTGAGCTGCCACTAGAAATAATTGTGAAAGAGGAAGTAAAACCTGGTAGAATATTTGTCCAAAGGACTACCGAAACATCGCCGTTCTTACCGAGTTCACAACAAAATATCGAATTCACTATTGAAAATCAAAACAATGTGGTTTTGGATATTATCGTGTCTGCTCAAGATCTTCCTGCTGGATGGACTGCGAGCTTCTCAACAAGTGGTTCTTCCAATCAAGGAAACACGATTTTGTTGGAGATTTCAGCATTCAATACCAGTGAATTCACTCTGATACTAACCGCTCCTGATGATTTAGTAGGAGGGGATGATGTGGACATCGTTCTATCTGTCGAACCTCTTGACAGTGAAGTTAGCACTAGTGATTTGAAACAAACTCCTACATTTGTATTCAAAACTGATTGTGATGGCGTGTCTTGCTTTACCAACGCTGCAATGGATTTCCAGAACCCTCAGGTCGTTGGGTTGTACGTTGGATTCTTGTTGATTATATTCCTTGCAGTTTATCGAAGGGGGCAGAATACTGCTAGAGAATTGGCTGCGCTCGAACATGAAGAGTACACAGATCAGATGTGGAGTGATAAATTAGAAGAAATTCCTGATGCTATTGATGATGATTTAACAACTTATGAGGACGATTTAGAACTCATCGATGACGAGCCAGAGGAACTGTAAATTTTTCAATTCAAACTCAAATTCTCCCCGTAGGGGAGGTTGTTTTTTACAAATTCTGTATGAACATTGTTCCATTTCCCTTAAGTGCCTTTGAGTCACCCCTCGGAATGGTGTAGCCATGCGTATGTCATCCATCCAACATTCTGTGCGCCCGAAACTATTCAGAGAGATAGACCAAAAGATGTTCAAATCTATTGGACTTTCATTGTTGATGCTACTATCAACTATCGCTACTATTGAATTCGTTGCTTTCACCGCTTCAGCATCCGCAGACCCTGATGGAGATGGTCTGACTACTGGGCTTGAGTACCTAATTAACACTCAACCTAATGACTGGGATTCAGACAATGATCAACTCCCTGATGGATGGGAATGGAAGTATGGATTAGACCCGCTTTCCAGTGCCAATTCAGATGGTGCAATTGGTGATCCTGATGGTGATGGTTTCTCGAATTTACAGGAATACAACTATCTTCAGCCATCAAATTGGGACCTTTCTTCCACCTCCTCGGTGCTAGATAATGGAGTCTGGTGGAATGGAACTGTTCCTGTCAATAATTGGGATGAAGAAAATTCGATGCAATACAACCAGTTAGCATGTGGCGATGCTGGTTCTGATGGAACTGGTAGCGTCATCCTTTGTGATGAAGACCCTGTTGGAAATATCTGTACAGATGGATTTGACAACGATAAGGACAACATGGTTGATTCAGCTGACAGCGATTTCGATGGAGATGCAGACTGTTCATCTAACGATGATGACGGTGATGGTGTCGAAGATGAAGATCCAATGGGTTGGGATACTGATGGAGATGGAATGCCAGATGGTTGGGAAGCATCCAACGGATTGAATGCAACATCCCCTTCAAATGCAGATGGAGCTAATGGTGACCCTGATGGAGACGGACTAATCAATTTGTATGAGTACATCAATCCATCATGGACCACTACATGTGGTGGTCAGCCTTGTTACAAACCTGGTCCTGACGGCTCTTTTACTGAAACAACTTCACTCTGTACTCCTCACTTAGGAATTGGACCTGGAGGTTGTGCTACATTGACAGCTGAGACTGATGGCGTAACTTCTACTCACCCTCAAATCCCTGATACGGATGGCGATGGATTAAATGACTCCCATGAGGCATTGACTCTACTCACCGATCCTACAAATTCAGATACAGATGCAGATGGTATCAGCGATGGTATTGAAGTGAATGGGCAGTATGGAAGCCCTGCTCAACCTAGTGATCCTCGAAACAATAACACAGATGGAGACGCATTCGATGATGGCGATGAAGATCTGAATGGCAACGGTATTGTTGACGCTAATGAAACCGATCCAACAAGACGCGAAGATTCTGGTGATTTTGATAATGATGGTTTGGAGAACTGGCAAGAGAATTTATCATGCACGCTTTGGAATGTCGCAGATACTGATTTTGGAGGGGTAAACGATGGTGATGAAGCCAATATGTCACATGGAACCGACCCGTGTGATTCTTTGATTCAATTCGCAACCACTATCGTTTCATACAATGCAGGTTCAAGTCAATTGACACTTACGAGTGGTGCAGGTTTCAATCCAGGAGGGGGAATTGGATACTACAATAACTCTGGAGCATATACTCAATTCTCATATGGAGCTACGGTAAATGATGTTCTACAAGGTGTATTTGTTCCACCGCCGGGTGGTGTGACAGATGTTGAGACGAGAAACAATTCTTGGTGTCACAATATTGTAGTTGGTTCATTCCCAAATTATTGTGATGACGATTATTCAGATTCAGATGGCGATGGATTAGCTGATTGGGAAGAAACTCTTGGTGTGTACGGTTTCTTCTCGAATCCAACTCTAGCAGATTCTGATGCTGATGGTGTTAATGATTTCGAAGAAGTTCTGGTAAATACTGATCCTCTTCAGCCATGTGATAATACATTAGATGACGATGGTGATGGTCTCAACAATTATTTCGAAATAACAACAGGTTGTGATAATTCTTGGATTGGAATTACTAACGGAAGCCAAGATATTTGGACAACTGAAGAAGATAATTTTGATACAGATTCAGGAGGGGTTAATGACAAACAAGAGTACTTTGACTCAACAAATCCTGAGAATGATCCCTCAGATGATATCTTACCCGAAGATTTCGATGGTGACATGATTCCTGATGCTGTGGAAAACCAAACTGGAACCGATTGGAGGAATCCAGATACAGATGGTGGTGGCATGCTAGATGGCGATGAATGTCCACAACAATTCTGGTTTACAAATTGCGTAGGTTCTCCGTATAACCCGTTCGACCCTTCGGATGATGTCATCCAAAATGAGGTTGTATTTTGGGCCAATAACACCAGCGGTGTCGTTGATTTGAATCGTCAACACATATGGAGAGTCAATACCTATGATTTCTACACTGGTGCTGCATATGGACTCGAATTAGATTCACATCCAGCTGTTGACATAACTATTCCATATACAAATAACTCACACTTGGCTCCTTCGAGTTATGCAAATGATACTATTGCTTGGAATATTGATTTTGCAACTCCAATGATGTCTGGTAAGGTACCTTTACCTGCTTACCAATTCAATGTGACCTTCTGGTCCGATTCTGCAGTAACTATGTCTCGTACCAATGATACTCATACTTACGAAGTAACAGCCGGACTACTCGATTCTATTTGGGTTGAAGAACACGAATATTGGTTTGATTGGGATACAATTTCTGCAAATACGATAGCAGGAACCAATTCACCTTACGAATTGTTGTTGCCTGAAGATTTCACAAACTCCTCTCTGCCTGAATCATTCATTTTGAATCTCACAAATGAAGTGATAAGTACTGCTGGAGCAACTGATGCTTATTCTAAGGCCGAAGCTATTGCAACATTCTTGAAAGAGGGCAATGCAACTTACGATTTCAAGAGGAATTACAATGGTAGTGGCGTGGGTCCTGGTGCTGATTTGACCTATGACTTGTTGAATCGTGCACAAGAAGGAACGTGTTCAGAGTTTACTACAACCTTCGTAACTATGGCTAGATTAGCCGGATTACCTGCTAGGTTCGTTACAGGATTCCGTGGTGGAACTTGGAACGGAAATGGATACGAAGTATACGGTGCAGATCTTGCGCAATGGGGAGAAGTAAGACTAGAGATGAGTTCGAGTAGTGGAGGAGACGATCTAGGTTGGATTCCATTCGATGCATGTCCTGATCCTGAAGAAATTGAGATTGTAAATTTGGTTTGGTCTCCAACTACATATGATCGTGAAGGAACAGCAGAGGTTGTTGTTTCAGGAACTTTGCAATATGTTGACAATGCTACTGCTATACCAAATATCACTCTACGTGGATTCGTAGTTAATGTTGGTAATGCTGGCAATGTACCTGGCGGTGCCGCTACTGTAGGCAATTTGTTTGGGTCTATTGAAACAGATTCCAATGGTGACTTTTCTCTCAATGGTACTCTATCAACCCCTGCACTACCAGGGTATGCGAGTATTGTAATCGAGCATATCCAAAGTGGATACGTTTCTCATGATGGAATTGATTTGGGAGTATTCNTCAATATGACAGATGATTCCAACCTTACTCATGATGAGCCGGGTCCAAAGGATAGCCCTGTTCTCGGAGCAGGAGCTACTACGGTTCTAAGTGGACAATTACTATTCGAGAATAATGAAACCTCTGGTTCTAATGAATTGGGTGAGTTAACTGTATGGTTAGATTTCATCTCTTCTCAAGATGGTGCCACTAATCTTTCAGGAGTAGTAGGTCCTGGTGGAATTTGGAGCATCAATGTTACATTGGATGAATTGGAAACTAAGACAAATATTTCTGCCACGCTTGGATTTAGCGGTTGGCAAGATACTTCACAGGCTGTTGGTGGGCCACAATTCCATCTCAGACCCACCACTCATTCAATCACCCTAGATATTCGTGATGCACCAAATTTAACTGCTGTAATCGAAGGTCCGGGTGGAAATAATTCGATAATGGAGATTGATGATTTTGTTTACATCAATGGTTCTGCAATGTCATTTGGAGCAGTTCCAAGCCCTCTCTCTGGAAACTTATCATTTGGAATGAGAGAGTTAAATGGAGGCGGTACGTTCGTCGAATTGTTCAACAAATCTGTAACCGGGCCTTTCACGATAGCACATCTATTAGATATCAATAACACTACTGTTCCAGCAGGTGAAATAGAATTGGAATTGATATTCTATCCGGATAGTCTAGATGCAACCGACTCTCTGAATACATCAGGTCCTCTTTGGTGGTTGAAAGGAAAATTATTCCTCGAATTACAAGCATTACCACAACTTCGAGGTAATGATGTTGGAATCATTGTTGAGGTATTCGATCACTTATCCAACCCATTCGAACTCAATCTAACCGGTACTTTCACTTTCGATCTTGATGGAACTACTGAGAATACAACAACTGACCCTGAATCAAGTACAATTACGCCTACTTTCTCTACAGATTCGAATATGTTTGCGGGAGATTATGTGTTTGACATGTCATTCGCAGGTAATGATTACTTCTTGCCATCCAGTAATAGTTCATTCTTGAGAATAATGGGTACTGTTGATGTAACAGTTAATGTGGTCGATGATTGGACTTATCTTGGTAATACAACTTGGATCACTGGAGATTTGACCGACGCAGTTCATGGAACTGCTATACTAGGAAACGATTCGATCTTAATGGCTCAATTGATTACTCCATTTGGTATAGCAGACTTAGGATCTGGTATGTTGAATAATTCAACAGGTACTTACAACATCACGATCAATGCACCTACTAATTTCCCATCAGGTGTTTATGACATTGAGATAATGACTGATTTCACTACGGTTTCACAAGATGGTGGGCCTTACTTCGAGTGGGTTGATACTGCAGTACCACCTGCTTTACCGCAAATTCCTTCAACAACTTGGGGAATCGAATCAGAAGTGGTTTTATCACCACCAGATGACTTACCAGCAGATGTTGTTGCAGTTATGGGCAGCAACGTTGACCTACTGGTGAAAGTAAGTGATGTTGCAGATAATTCGAATATCTCTGGATCTCAAGTTGATTATATCCTTGATTATGGAGGTGCAAACATATCTCTAGGCAGTGCTGTTAGCGATGCTGATGGTAATGCTACTTTCTCTTGGTTAGTAACTGGTGTCGATCCTGGAAGTTATGTATTACGTATGGAAGTGTTAGATGATTTGTCATCTGCCAAGACAGCAGGTGCAACCAGACATAGAGGTAACTTTACTGACATCAATGTCACAGTTCAGGTCGCATCAAATATTCGTGTTGATACAATACCTTCAACTATCACGGCAGGAGTTAATTTCCAAGTAATAGGTCAAGTTGAAGATGGCGATGACCCAACTAGGAATATGACTGGTTCTGTAGCATTAGAAATGTTCTGGCTAGACAATCCAGATGAGAAATTAATCAATGGCGTGTATACTGGTACAAACGGAACTTTCAATATGTCAGTTCCAACAGATGTTTTGAGTAATGGAACTCTTAGAGGACCTAGAACATTCATTATATCTGTAGTTGAAGACTCCTCACCTTTCTATCTGACAGATTCAAGCAGTCATTCAATACAGGTTCTAGGTGTGACGGTATTCGAAAGTATCCAACCGTTGAATCCGATGATTGTAAATCGTGGCGAAGATATCAACTTATCACTCCAAATGGTTGAATCATCTGATATGTGGCAGCCGCTTGCAGGTTATACTATTGATGTCAAATTCGATGATACGTGGTTAGCATCTAACATTACAGATGGTGGAGGAAGAACTTCATTTGCACATACTGTACCATTTGATCAACCGCTTGGATTGATTACAATTTCATTCATGTATAATGGGAGTTTTGACCTTCTGGCGACTCAAACTAATATCTCAACAGTAACTATTCGTTCTACTACCATATTGGTTGTTGATCCAATTGTTGCGAATCCAGTTGCTGGTGAATCATTCACTATTACCGGTACAATTGAGAGCGATAATGGAAGTTCCTTGCAACTGAGAAACGGTTTGCAATTAACAGCAAATATATTGTTTACAATCGATGATTCTCCAACTGGTTTCACCTTGTCTAATGGACAAGTTCAGGCCAATGGCACATGGGTAGCTGACATATTGCTTGGTTCTGGATTCATGGCGGGAACACACGTTGCTGAAGCACAGTATATTCCTTCAGTAAACTATTACTCAGGTTCGAGTGCTAATCAAACATTCGATAGTAGAGGGTTTACGACCTTAACATTCATCTCTCCTTCGCTTGATGGAGTTGACCAACCTTCTCTCAATGACCGAACCGACCGCGGAGATGATGTTAATGCAAGGCTGCAGTTGTTCGATAATTCTGGTGCTCCTGTAGTTGGAGTTCAAGTGACAGTTTCACTAAATGGTACTCCAGTGAACATTACTGGAACTACTGATGCAAGTGGAATTGTTGATGTTGATCTAACAGTGCCAGAAACAATGTCAGTTGGATTCAATGATTTGTCTGCGGAGTTCATTGGAACGCCAGGAACAACTGGTCTGATAGGAGATACAGCTGATGTTACATTCATTGTGCTTGCAGAAACTAACATTACCATCACCGAGAGTTCTAGTGCAATTACTGCCGGTGAAGTATTGTATGTCAATGGTACATTATTGGATGACTTAGACAATCCTTTGCAAATCGACGGAATTGATTCTATTGCAGTAGTTTACTTATTGATTGATGGAGTTCCAGTTTCGAGTGTCCAATCTAACGCTTCAGATGGAATGTTCATGTTTGCTTGGACATCTCCTACGAGCATTTCTGCTGGTCTTCATAATATTCAGGTGAGTTTCACTGGTGGAAGAGATTGGGTTGACCCTATTGGTGAAGGAGATAGTGCAAATCCAGAATTCTATCATCCAAGTACTGATTCTGTAGACTTTACCGTTGCTGTTCCAACAAAGATTCTACTTCTGACTACTGGTGGAGATGTTAATCGTGAAGATACGATAACAGTTCAAGGAAGATTGTTAGATATTGTAGACAATCCTCTCGAAGGTGAAACCATAGGTATTTGGCTTGGAGGTACATTCCAAACTAATGTCGTAACTACAGCAGATGGTTCGTTCACAGCATTCTATCCAGTCGCTGAAGATGAAGATCTTGGACCAGTTACTTTAGAAACGATTTACAATGGTTCTGTGGAATACTTACCGTCATCTAATCAAGGAACTTGGAATATCTATTCGTTGATAAATGTCGAAATTAATATTGATTCACCTCTGGCAGTAGAAGAGGTTGCTACAATTACAGGATTCGTGGGAGATAATGAGATGACTCCTTTAGACAATATGTTTGTAGTAGTTTCAGTTGAAGGCATACCTATCGCTAATCTAACTACGGATGAGAATGGTAGCTTTACCTTCGATTGGACCGTTCCAGATATTTTCGACGATGGCGATCACATAATTCTTGCAGATGTTCCTGCACAAGGATGGTATCGTGCAGGACAAGGCGAGAGTACATTCTTCCTAGCCCACCGTACAGGTATTACCGTTGAAATAGATAACATGGACGCTACAAGAGATGATTCATGGGTTATTTCTGGAACATTGTTTGATATTGATACTGCGGCTAACGAAGGCCTACCCGGTGAAACAATTTTCATATTCTTAGATGGTATTCAAGTTGGATATGCAATTACTGAGTTGAATGGAGATTTCTCCACATCAATTAGGGCTGAATCGACCTATGTTCGTGGTGATCATGTCATGAGATTTGCATTTGATGGTAGTACTGGACATCTTCCTGTAGAGACTAATGAAACAGTTGTAGTTTGGGCTGATGTATCAATTACAATCGATTCAATTCAAAGCGCTGATGTCATTAGAAGCGATAGCGTTGACAACAAGATTCAGATTACTGGAAGAGTAACTGAAGTAGGTGGTCAAAGTGTACTAATCGACAATGCCACTCTTATTCTAGGAGAAGGAGTAAATTGTGTATCTTCAAGTAAAGCAGATGATGTTCGATGTATTGTTATTGATAGCATCATTTGGAATGGCGGCACATTTACTCTAAGTGCTACTGCCCCATCTTGGATGGAACCTGGCCGAGTTAGATTAAATCTTCAAACTCCTGAAAACTCATCACTTTACCTACGTACTAGTGATTCATATACCGACTCATTTGATGTCAGAATAAATCTAGAAAAGCCATTTGATGTAGATATTGAGCCGATTATTGAAGATGAACAAGAAGAGATTATGGGTACTATTAGATTGGTTGCTGCAGACACAGAAGAGGGAGTTAGTGGTATTGAAATATTCATTTATCTTGAATATGAAAATGGTACACGCATCTCTGAACAAACACGTGTTACAGATTCCTCTGGTGAGATTGAATTCAAGTTCCCTAACGACCCTCCATATGGCGATGCTTCTGAGCATGGAGAAGTAGTTTTGAAGATGGATATGCCTAGGAATGAGATTGTTTCTGCAGATTCAAGATCTGAATTTAAGCAACAGTTTGAGTCAGGATTATCTCCTGATTATACTTACGAAAGCGAGGATTCAGGTGTACCATGGTGGTTATACTTGGTAGGTATCTTGTTGATTGGAGCTGGTGTTGCATTCGTGATTATGAGGAGGCGCGCATCAGAAGCAGAAAAAGAACTTGCAGATATTTTCTCTTACACTGCTGAGTTATTGGCGGCTGGAGATTCGATGCGTGAAGTGATTTTCCAATGCTACGAAAGTTTAGTTCATGTCTTGATGGGTCGCGGATTCTTAAGGAGAGATTTCGAGACTGTTAGAGAATTCGAAATGGCGATTAGAAGTGCTCTGCCGAATATCTCGGAAGAATCATTGTCAGCACTTGACAATGTTTTCGAAGAGGCGAGATATAGTAGGCATGAAATGGGTGAAAGTCACAAAGTGAAGGCACAAGAATCACTAACAAGAATAGTTAGTGAGATTGGACAATCTATGGATATTCCAAGTAGATGATTACCATCGAATGTCCAAGATTCCATCCTTCATTGAGGCCTTGATTGCTTTGACATCTGTGGGTAATGGAAGTTTGCGAACAAAGTTATTTCCAACTTTCAATTTGAGAGTACTGTGTCCTTCAATTGAGCCTTTGGATATGTGGATTGATGGGGAATCGGCTCCATGAAGTGGTATTGATAATCCATCTTTTCTTTGTACGCCATTCAATTCTTCAACCATCCAATTAAGAATCCTTTCAGGTGCAATTTTCGCTATGTGCTTTTCGGGTAATTCTCCAGATGTTACTAGCATCATAGTGTGGCGATCTCGGACCTCAGCCAAGTGGTCACCTGATATTTCAAAAGCAGCATGCAGTTCACTTGGAGATACATCAAATCCGTCAGATACCGTCTCGATTTCGACCTCTTCCCACTCTTCCATAGTTTAACCCTCCAGTGGCGGGGCATATTGAACCTTTCAGATATCGGCTTCTCTTTTGACCTTCGTAAAGAAGCGCTTTGCAAAGCGACCTGAACCTTCGTAACTGCTAACTTGATTCATCTTGATGTCTGGTGGATAACAAATAGAATATGTTCTATCGATGTTCCTTCTGTCCAATAGCACAATCAGGGCTCTATCACCCATTGCCCTTATCGGTCTGCCCATGGCTTGTAATATTGTATTAATTGCCGGTTGGGAGTTAGCATATCTCCAGTGATTATTTTGGCCAAATTTGTCTTTAATGTAATTTCCATATGATTTTTGGAATACAGATGGTGGTGCATTCTGAATTCCAACACATATGACGGTATCAAGCAAACCTCCTGCATAGTCTACCCCTTCTGAAAGGCGACCATTGAATACTCCTGCTAAGAGAATTTTCTTTCCCATTTTAGGTGCTTCTTTGAGGTTTATCAGTAATGCATCGATGTCTTTTTTGGTCCAAGCTTTTGATTCGATTTCCTTTTTCACTCCAGGGACATATATGTCATCAAAGGTGTCTTCTAAGAATCGGTATGATGGAACGAATACAGCAACATTACCAGGTGTATTTTGGACAATTGATCGTATATGTTGTCTGATTTTCTCAGTATTTTGTGGTCCCCTTTCACGATAAAGAGTAGTTACGTCGGTAGCTACAACAATCGGTCTTCTCTCCTTTGCAAATGGGGATGGATGAATAGACTCCCCGCGAATATCATTTCCTATTCCTAATAAATCGGCAAACATGTTAGGTGGATCTAATGTGCCAGACATCAGAATTGCTCCTGCAGTTTTCTCGAAAATCGGTCCTGCAACTAAGCCAGCATCCAATAAATGCGTAACAATTCTTCCATCTTTACCCTCGCCTTCGAAAACCAGACATAATGCGGTTCCGGCTCCAAATCGTTCGAGTACATCTATCAGATGCGCAAGTAAGTGTGCAGAAGGTTCGTTGTCACCATCTTCATCAATCTCAACTTCGTTTGACTCCAAAATTTGTTTGAACATCTTCAATCGAACATTCTTATCTGGGTTTGAAAAAGCGCTTTCTGTTCCAGTTAAAGTCGATTGACTCGCTATTGCTGATACTGCATCGAAAGCCTCATCTAGCCAGTTCAATACATCACTAGCACCGATTAACATCTCATCACTATTGTCTATTTCTGAGAGCATTCGTTTGAACTCTCTAGCAAGGATTAACCTAAATTCCTTGCAAACTGCAAGACACCAAGTTTTCAGCATTACTGCTTCTCCAATTAAATCATTTATCTGTGCAACTTTTTGCATTTCTCCTAAATGCTCCTCAACCTCAGATGCGGCATTTCTAACCATGGTGGGTGTAAGTCTTCTCTGCATACCCATCCTTACTCGGTCTGGTAAGTTATGTGCTTCATCTACTATGATAATCAGGTCATCTAAATTCAATTCCATGGCCTTAAGTGATGCATTACGCACCTCTTCGATGAACAAATGGTTGTAGTCACAAACAATTATTTGTGCTTCTTTTGCAACTCTTCTAGCCGCTTTCCATGGGCAAGTTTGTCTTTTTTCGCCTCCTTCCATGTGAGTCTTACTCATTTCAACTAATTCATCGACATGTAATGGGTCAGAAAGAATTCTTTTTTCGAAACCTGGAGCATTTGTGAGCCAAGGTCTACATTGCTTGTTTTTGCGATGGTTTGAACATAATAGTGAGAAACTGACTCCTCGGCTACCGGCAAATGGTTCTACACACATTCCCGATTGTCCGATCATATCTACAAGAGTGATTTTATCTCCTTTCCTTTTGTCATTTATCTTGCGAACAGTATCTACTACAATTTTGTGCTGACTTTGTCTTGGTGTAAGGAACATGATCGTCTTCCGTTCTGATGCTGATTCAGCAAATTCAAGTGCTGCTGCAAGTGCAGCAGCAGTTTTTCCTATACCCGTTGGTGCACTTGCTAGGTGGGCTCCTCCCTTTGACAATGTTTCAAGACAGGCAGAAATCATCTCTAATTGTCCATCTCTTGGAGTAGGGTGCGCTAGCCAAGATAGCCCATCTTCGCCACGCATGATGTAATGACTTCGTCGAAGGTATTTGAGGTTGAGGTAGTGAGAAGCGCGGTTGCACCGTTTGAGTAATTTGCACCCGGATGTGGGGTCCGGGTGCGTGTGGAACTAATCCTGCTTAACAAGCGGGATTGGAATCGGAGTCCCCCTGTTGATCCAGGGGGACGTGTGTTGGGTTGCCAGTTTGTGCAATTTTTGCACGTAGACGCAGTGCTACGAAACTGATACTGCCTGGCGTTGCAGAATCAGTTCGGAAGGAGGGAGCACGGTTGTTTCCAAGTTCGTCCTCCCATCGCATTTTCCCATCCCCTCCATTATGTGGCTCTCACCCTGTTTTCACTCAGTGAACTCCTTGCGTCCTATTGTCTTGCTTCGGGCTTCTGATATGCCTTGAGCTAGAGTTTGATTCAATGCAGCCTCTTCCTGTATTAAGCGGCGCACATAGTCCTGCATTCCTTGTGATGCAGCTTGTTCTGGACTTATTCCTTGGAGTTCGTATAGATCTCCAAGTCTACTCTTCATAGAGCGTCCTACTGGAATTGTAATTGTATCCATGTCTGGAAGTAGAGGTTGTCCATCTAGGAATAAACGGATGGCTGAACGGATGACGTCACTTCGATTTCTTGCTCCATCAAGTCCTACGCGAGCATCGAGAAGAGCAATCTCTTCATCGGTAATTCGTAGTGAAACTAGGGTGCTAGGGCTGGTCATCGGCATTCCTCTGTAACCCATCCACACAGCATCAAGTATATGAATGTATTACAAATGATTACATAATGTATTACAGATGATTACGATAAATTGTAAATTTTGAAACACATTGAAATGTAGAAGACTTGAGGAGGATGCATGGTCGGGAGTCTAGATTTCCTTAATCGTCTAGGCATACCAGGTAGTGCAGTGGCCGTATTGTCTGAATTAACCGATGGTAGCAAATCCACATCTGAGATTTCTTCATCATCTAGAATGTCGAAAAGTGCAATTCTGGTTGGTGTAAAATATTGGATGAATTATGGTGTTGTCAAAAAATGCTCTACCAATAAATGGGAATTAAGTGATCTGAAACGTGTCGAAGAAATGAAGCTACTTTTACAAAGAGAAAAAGCTCAATTGAAATCTTCAATTGCTCGTTTAGACGATTTGATAAATTGATGTTTGAAATGGCAATGCTCAAACGCTAGATGCTCATAGGTTATCTTATGGCACTAATGGCAAGTCGTGGCTTATACCTCTACCTCGAAGTACTAAAGACAGCATTAGATGATGATATTGTCACAGATGATGAAGCATCGATTTTGAAGGTACTTGCTATCGCTTTAGGGATGGACCCATCTAATGTCGGAGATGCAATGGATGTGGCGAGAGGGATAGATCCTACTCCGATTACTAATCCTGAAGAATATTCTACTCACCATATTGGCGATGCAACAACATACCAATCAGCATTAGTTGCAGCACTAGACGATGAAATCATTACTGAAGATGAATGGGCGATTCTTGAAAACCTTAGGACATTGCTTGGAATTCAATCTGATCAACATGCATTGATTGAAGAATCGATTAGAGCAATGTCTGAATCGGATGAAAATGGCGAGCGCAGATTGGAGCGTCTGGAACGCTTCAACACTGTCTGTCCCTACATCTAAGGTACTCTTGTTTAGGGAATGCTTGTAAAGGGTCTACAGGTGGCCCGGCTAACACAATTGTGTATTTAGGTGCTAGAATGAGTGTAATTCACGATATTTTTGAGAATGTTAAGAGTAGAGATCCAGATCAGCCAGAGTTTCATCAGGCTGTTTGGGAGGTATTGGAATCTCTAGAACCAGTTTTAGAAAACCATCCTGAATTTGTAGAAGCAGGAATCGTTGAAAGGATTGTTGAACCTGAGAGATTGATTCACTTCAGAGTACCATGGGTTGATGATAGTGGAAAAACACAAACAAATCGTGGATTCCGTATCCAGTTTAATAGTGCGATCGGCCCTTACAAAGGTGGATTAAGATTCCATCCTTCAGTAAATGCATCAATTCTGAAGTTCCTCGCATTCGAGCAGGTATTCAAGAATAGCCTTACTACTCTACCTATGGGTGGAGGTAAAGGAGGTTCAGACTTTGATCCTAAAGGAAAGTCTGATGGTGAAGTTATGCGTTTCTGTCAATCATTCATGATGGAGTTGTGGAGACACATTGGTCACAACTGTGACGTTCCTGCTGGAGATATTGGAGTCGGTGGAAGAGAAATAGGGTACATGTTTGGTATGTTCAAAAGATTACAGAACGACTTCCAAGCTGGAGTTCTAACTGGAAAGGGCCGTTCATATGGTGGTTCTCTAATCCGTCCTGAAGCAACCGGATATGGTCTTGTTTACTTCGCACGCGAAATGCTTGCGACAAAAGGCAAGTCTTTCGAAGGCGCTACTGTTTCAATTAGTGGTAGTGGAAATGTTGCACAATTTGCTTGTGAAAAAGTATTGGATCTGGGCGGTAAGCCAGTGACAATGTCGGACTCTTCTGGTTGGATACATGATCCTGCCGGAATAGATAGAGAAAAACTTGCATGGATTATGGATCTGAAGAACAGCCGCCGTGGAAGAATCAGTGAATATGCTGATCATTTTGATGGCGTTACTTTCACCAAGTCTGCTCCAGAACCTGCAGTCAATGGATTGTGGGGAGTAAATGTCGATGTTGCTCTACCATGTGCAACTCAAAACGAAGTTAGTGGTGAAGAAGCAAAGATGTTAGTTGCTAACAATGTAATGGCAGTAGCAGAAGGTGCAAACATGCCTTGTACTCCAGAAGCAGTTGCTGCATTCCAAGAGGGTGGTGTTCTATTCGCTCCAGGTAAGGCAAGTAACGCTGGTGGAGTCGCAACTTCTGGTCTTGAAATGAGTCAGAACTCGCTTCGTCTATCATGGACCCGTGAAGAAGTCGATGCTCGCCTAGATGCGATTATGGTTGACATACACGAGCAAGCATATTCAACAGCTAAGAAATATGGTCGTGATGGCGATTATGTATTTGGAGCAAATGTAGCAGGATTCCTCAAAGTTGCTGAAGCTATGATGGCTCAAGGCGTAATCTGATTTTGTTAATCAAGATCAAATTAGAATATTCGTGATTGCTCGCATTAAAGCATTCATCGTTTAACGCTGTGAAAATAAGTGAGCGGGCGGAGGGCTAATCGGAGTGCGATTAATGTTTGAGTTAACTTGAGGGCTATCTTGCTTTGATTCCCATATGTTTACTCTCTTATTTCCTCGTTTTTTTACTGCTTTAGTGGTAAGAATACCTGCCAAAACTACAATCAACCCACCTAGTGCGATAATTACTAGAGTCGTATCAACCATGGTCGAATTATTTCACATCAGTATATGAATAGTTGTTTCAAGCACAGCGATATATTGGTGCTGATTATATTGCAGTAGGTGCTACATGACCATCTTTTTTGTCATCTGGCTTGCGTACTCTAGACCAAACACCACCCATCAATTCTTCATGGTGCTTTGCACAATAATGGAAGCGTCGATATGCTTCCCTGAAGGAATATGCCTTCTTTCCTGTAGCAACTAGATAGCCTTCAGGAGATAGTCGAGAAATGATTTCTCCGGTATCTCCACATCCAGGATAATCACAGACTGCATCTTCTCCCATGTTACCACCCTAAACTCCGTCTCGCTTTAATGATTGTAATTAATCACGCATCATCACCTGTTTCTGGAGGTGTAATTACCAATAGTGGAACATTGGCCTCGATTGATTGACCTTCTTCACAATGAATTTCTGTTACAGTTCCCGCAACTGGGGCTTGGATTTCATTTTGCATTTTCATGGCTTCTAAAATCATTACAACTTGTCCTTCTTCAACTTCTTGACCAACTTTTACTTCAACGGTTACCACTTTACCTGGGATGTTTGCAGTAACTTTACCGGACTTCTTTGATTTTCCACCAGAGGATCTACGTTGCTTTGGTGCAGGTCCAGAATCTGGTACTTTGATTTCGAAGGTTTCTCCTTCGACAGTAGCCTTCCATAATTCGCCATCTTGTTCAAGTTCTACTTCAAATTCTTCTCCATTGACTATGATCTTACGAGTATCACTCATTATTTTCACCTCCAAGGGGAGCGTGAGCTCCTTTTATGCATTAAAGAAGACATTCCCATATTCATCCTTCTGTGATCTTCTGCCCATGCTTCTCCAGATTTCCGTCCAACTTGTGAAGGGTCTTCTGCAGTTGAAGATGCAGCCAATACTGCTGCTATTGCTGCCATTCTTAGTGTTTTAATATCTGCCATATCATCAACTCACAATGGTATGTTACCGTGTTTCCTTGCAGGTCGTAATTCCTCTTTATCGAGCAACATCCCAAGTGCTTTACACAATCTATCTCGAGTTTGATTGGGTTCGATTACATCATCTAAGTAACCTAGGGCTGCTGCCTTGTATGGGTTGGCGAATTTTTCTTCGAAGTCTTCGATTAGTCGTCCCCTTTCTCCATCAGGGTCTCTCGCATTTTGTAATCTGCGTCGATGGATAATTTGAACAGCACCTTCTGCACCCATTACTGCTAGTTCTGCACTAGGCCATGCAACGTTGTAATCGCCTCTGATATGTTTTGAGGACATCACATCATATGCGCCCCCGTATGCCTTCCTTAGAATAACTGTCAATTTAGGAACGGTTGCTTCGGCATAAGCATAAAGCAACTTTGCTCCATGTCTAATAATTCCACCCCATTCTTGATTTGTTCCTGGCAAGAATCCGGGGACATCTTCGAGTGTGATTAGTGGAATATTGAAAGCATCACAAAATCTTACGAATCTCGCAGCCTTATCGCTTGCATCAATGTCTAAGCACCCTGCTAACATCTTAGGCTGATTAGCAACAATACCTACCGTTGCACCGTTTAAGTGTCCGAATCCAACTACGATGTTTCCAGCCCAGTTCTCTTGAACTTCTAGGAAACCTCCATCATCAAGTATTTCTGTAATTACATCTTTGACATCATATGGTTTTGTAGGGTCTTCTGGAACAATACTGTCTAACTTTTCGCAAACCCTGTTTGCAGGATCACTAGTTTTCTTTTCAGGCGGCTTTTCCATATTGTTAGATGGTAGCAAATCCACTAAATCTCTAGCGAGATCAATTGCTGCTTGGTCATCTTCTGCTGTAAAGTGAGATACTCCTGACTTACTGCCATGAGTCCCAGCTCCTCCTAAATCTTCGAATGAAACTTCTTCGTTTGTGACCGTCTTGATTACTTCTGGTCCGGTGATGAACATGTGTGCGGTTTTGTCAACCATGATTACAAAGTCAGTGATTGCAGGAGAATAAACAGCTCCTCCTGCACAAGGGCCCATTATTACACTAATTTGTGGAACTACTCCACTTGCTCTGACATTTCTAAAAAATATCTCTGCATAGGATCCTAAACTTGCAACACCCTCTTGGATTCTAGCTCCTCCACTATCATTTAGTCCAATTACAGGTCTTCCTGTTTTGAGTGCCATGTCTAGTACTTTACATATTTTCAATCCGTGCATTTCTCCTAGACTACCACCGTATACAGTAAAGTCTTGGGCGAAAGCAAAAATTTCTCTTCCATTTACAGTACCGTGCCCTGTAACAACGCCATCGCCGGGAATTACATTTTTGTCCATGTCAAAATCTCTGCAACGATGTTCAACTAGAGCATCAATTTCCTGAAAAGAACCGTCATCGAGTAGCATTTCTAGGCGCTCTCTTGCGGTCATTTTTCCTCTCTTGTGTTGAGCATCAACCCTTAATTGGCCTCCGCCTGCTTCAACTCGCGCCTTGCGCGCTCGCAGGTCCCTAAGTCTCTCATCGGTACCCATCATGCCTTTCGCCAAACCGCGACAGTGATAGCCCCTCCTTATTGCTTGTGTGAGCATTTCTACACCGCAACCGCTTCATAGACGCTCCTACACACGCCGTAATATGGGAGTCCGACAACGCATCGTGATAGCCAAACCGGGCCTTGATGGTCATGATAGAGGTGCTAAGGTTGTAGCTCGTGCATTGCGGGACGGAGGCCATGAAGTCATTTACACCGGACTTCGCCGAACACCGAGCCAAATTGTTAGAACCATTATGGATGAAGATGCTAGGTTTGTAGGTTTGTCATCGTTATCTGGTGCCCACAGCCATTTATTCCCTAAGATCTGTGAACTTCTTCGGGATGCAGGTTTAGATGATGTTGTTGTATTTGGTGGCGGGATCATCCCTGAATCTGATCGAGCACCACTTTATGATGCCGGAGTTAGAGCAATTTTTGGCCCAGGAACTCCTTCTTCTGAAATTCTTGAATTTGTAAATCATGCTTCTACACGTGATTGTGGCGTAGGGTCAAAAGATGATTGGCATTGGGGTGTTTGATTGGATCGTAGGCAGCTTGCCAGGCAATTATCTGCTATAGAGAATGGCGAGTTGCAGGCTGTAGATTGTGATGGTCTTGTCATTGCAATAACCGGCCCTCCTGGTGTTGGCAAATCATGTTTGGTCGATGGAATTCTTCATCGCTTAACTCCCGAGAACAAAGTGGCAGTTCTTGCAGTCGACCCTACATCTCCAATAAGTGGTGGAGCACTATTAGGTGATAGAATTCGCTTAACCGTTTTAGATGATAAAACGAAAGCAGAATCAATCTACGTTAGAAGTATAGCTACTCGTTCATCTAGTGGTTCAATACCTTCTATAGTTAAGGGCCTTGCTAACCATTTGTTGGCTAATAATTACGATATGGTATTGATTGAAACCGTGGGTGCTGGCCAATCTGAAATGCGATGTGCCGCAATAGCAAATCGCATTGTAGTAGTCGAGGGGCCAGGTCGAGGAGATGGTATACAGGCTGAAAAAGCGGGATTACTAGAATTAGCAGATTTAATTGTAGTAAACAAATCTGATATGGAAGGTGCAGAGAAAGTTGTCAATGATCTTACTGTATCGTTGACGATAACCGATGATGCACCACCCGTAATTCGTACCAGTGCAATCAGTGGCGAAGGATTGGATGAATTATCTAATATGATTATGAATTTGGAAGATAGGACAACATCTCGCCGAGCTAGAGCTCGTCAGCAATTATTGATGGCGCATGAGAACATTCTCATTCAAAACCCGGCTTTTGAGTCCATACTTGACCGCATGTCTGAAGAAGGGTTAGTACTCGAGGAAGCACTGAGGCAACTCAATGAATGACCAAGTAGAGTTAACAGATCCGGTAGACCACTCGGTTGGTGGGATGTATGGTCATCTCTTTAGGAGATTATTCCACATTGGTATGTCATTTATTCCATTGATTTACTATGAATATGCAGAGCAATTGTCCGATTATGTGTCATTATCCGAGCTTCAATTAGTCTCCTTTTTGACTCTAGCATTGGTTTTCGCAGAGGCAATAAGACTCAAGTTAGGAATTACGATATTTGGTCAACGAGATTATGAATCCAAACAAGTAAGTGCATTAGCATGGGGTGCCTTTGCAGTTGGCTTGACTTTCATGGTACTTTCAGAATACCCTGAATTAGTGTGGCCATTGATTCTTTCATTGTCACTAGGTGATCCATTTTTGGGTGAACTTAGGAGAAAAGAATACGACTCCAGAACAGTATTTATTGTGGGTTCTGTATTCATAGCATTAATTTGGATTTCTTCCTGGCATTTCATTTCAACTCCTCTATTATTGGCATTTGTGATGGGCCCATTATGCGTGGCTGCTGAATGGCCAAGATTGAGATGGATAGATGATAATGCGACAATGTTGCTCATACCTTTATCAGCGATAATATTGCTAGTACCTTGGTTATAAGACCATTATGTTGAAATGGCTCTGCACCCCGCCATAGTATAGGTGAGACCTAATGAGTGACGATGCCCCATCAAATGAGCCTGCTCAAAGCACTTATCTTTTTACATTTTTACTTTCTTTCTTGATTTTGATAATCACCATGTTTGTTTACCCACTATGGTGATGTAAGCCTTAGAAATACAAGGTCTCAAAAGTAACCTGTTCGAGAATTGATTATGTGTGGCATTGGTGGTATGCTGGGCCAGCCAGACAGGGACATCTTGAAACGGATGACTAATCTGATGAATCACCGAGGTCCAAATGGAAAGGGAATCTTTTCTGACGAAAAATGTGGATTAGCACATTCGAGGTTAGCAATTCTAGATCTAAATGGCTCCAAGCAACCTCTTTATGGGCCAGGTAAGGTTGGTGTTGTTAATGGAGAGATTTACAATTACCTAGACCTTAAATCTCATCATTATGACTATTCCACTAATGGTGACAGTGAAGTAATCCTATCTTTACATAACGGGAAAGGAAATGCTTCAGATCATGCAAGGTGGATTTCTAAATTAGACGGGATGTTTGCATTTGCATTATGGGCTGATGAACAATTAATATTGGCTAGAGATCCTGTTGGAATCAAGCCACTAATGAGAACTATGGTCGATGATTCACTTGTTTTTGCATCGGAAGCAAAAGTACTCAGATCGCATGAAAATTACACTCCTATGATTGATCAACAGGCCATGAAAGTAAGAATAGCATGGGAATATCCATTGGATGGAACCACTCTATTTGCTGATGTTCATCAAGTTAGGCCAGGGACAGTAGAAGTTTGGGAATTAGTAGATGGCTTACCTAAGATGACAAGTATCTCAAGATTTGAGATACAAAACGCTAAACCCTCCGTTGATTGGAATGACCCTGAAGGTTTACTTGAGTCATTCACTCTAAGTGTTAGTGACCGATTAATGTCAGATGTACCAGTTGGAATTGTTTTGTCAGGAGGATTGGATTCTAGCCTAGTCTGTGCGGTTGCTTCAGAAGCCGCTGAGATTGCTAACCAACCGGTTCCTGCCTGTTGGACAGTGGCTGAAAGCGAAGATAATCCCGATTGGAAAGCAGCAGAGGTCGTGGCTTCTAGTCTTGATTTAGAACACCACCAACATCTCCTTGAACCGGATTCATTTCATTCAAAATTGCCTGATTTGGCATGGCATGGCGAAGATTTAGACGTTACAGTTCTATTTTTCCAACCACTATTTGAAAAAATGTCTGAATCGGTTACTGTCGGTTTGTGTGGACAAGGTGCCGATGAATTACATGCAGGATATCCTAGATATCGAGATTTAGTGTCTCATTCACAGCAAGTTAGAAGTCGTTTAGATGAAATGGATTGTGATGTCGAAAATTTACATGGAGATGGTTGGTGGGATACCGACCATTCGCCAGAAAAACATACAAATTCGCTTGAAGATTTCCTTCAGTTTGAGATGGAGAATGGACAATTATCAAATTTCCAGCTTAGGTTAGTCGATAGACATTCAATGGCACATAGTCTTGAGGTAAGAGTTCCTTTCTTGGGTAGCAGGCATCGTTCAGCATCATCTAAATTACCAATGGAATGGAAGCTGCCTTCTTCTCTGGAAGAAAAAGCAGCATTGCGAGCGGCAGCCGATTTGACAAAACTTCCCAAAGAAATTGTTCGAAGACCAAAGTTGCCTGCAGGTAGAGCAACTTCTCCAAGGATGATAGATTCTCTGATGATTGAACTCAGCCCTTATGTTGAAGATATTGCCAAAAAATACCATGACATGGAAAAAGCATTGGTTAGACAACCAGAAATAGCAATCGGCTTAGGTTTATTTGAGGCCATGCACATTTTAGATGGTGGACGTTACAAGCGTAATGGCGATGTTGCCGATTTGTTAGAGGAGGTTGTTTAATGTCGGTTGTTCATGATTTATCTAAACGTCTTGAAGACAATAGGAAACTGATAACTCAATGGATGGCCAAAAAGCGTTCTGAAGTACCAATTCCGATTTATGGTAGTGTCGATATCCGAGATAGTGGCTGGAAAGTAGCGGTAGTTGATGCAAATCATTTTCCTGCAGGTTTCAACAATGTTTCAGACCAAGATGTTGACAAATTATCCTCATTGTTGAAAGATCATATTTTGCGCCTTAATCCTGATTGCAAGTGGGTTCATCTCTATCCTGAATCTCATACAAGAAATCAGGGATATATCGAAAATGTTGCAACTATCAAGAAATTAATTGAAAATGGTGGATTCAGATGTACAGTTGGTTCACCTGAGTTAGAAGGTCACGGTTCGTTGGATGGTATTACCGGTCCATTAGTTCTAGAACAGGTTGATTTGGTCGAAGAAACCCTATACATTGACGGGGAAAAACCTGATTTGATAATGCTTAACAATGATTTGACAGAAGGAATGGTCGCTGGATTGGGTGCAAATAATGTTTCACCACCTCCTCATATGGGTTGGCAAAGGCGTAGAAAATCTGAACACTATGCTTGTTTACAAGGTTATGTCGATGAGATTGCAGAGATTTTAGATTTAGATCCATGGCATTTGTTGACAGATTGGTTTGTTAGTGAAGGAAAGTGCTTAGAGAAAGAAACCTGTCGAAAAATCTTGGCTTCTGAAGTTGATGAATTCCTTGCTAGAATCGCAGCAAGGTACGAATCTTTGGGAATAGATAGACAACCTGTAGCATTTATCAAGAATGATAGTGGGACCTATGGTCTTGGAATAATGGCAGTCAGAAGTGGTGAAGAATTACTAACTCTATCCAATAGAAAATTCAAGAGATTAATGTATTCTAAAGGCGGGGTTGATGTTGAGAACTTTTTGATTCAAGAAGGTGTACCTACAAAAATGGAAACACCCGAAGGGTCGCC
>QQSA01000091.1:5675-22357 GCA_003602535.1 Candidatus Poseidoniales archaeon | reverse complement strand
TAAGAAAGGAGATATGGAAAATCTAAATTCGCCTTCTGCAGAATTCTATTCCTACAGTAAAGTCGGTGGACAATATGGCAAACACGCACATGGTTGGCATGCTTTAGTTGCCGAGTTATCCATGCTCGCAATGGGTGCTGAATCACAAATGCAACTGGAGGGGAACAAATGAGGATTCATTGTCTCGGCGGAGGTTTAGTTGGCCTATTTGTCACTAGAAGATTAGTATCTACTGGATTAGATGTTCATCTTTTCGATGTCGTACAGAGAAGTACTGATGCTACATTTCATCTTGGTGATGCATTAGCGGCAGACCATAGTCCTGCAGATATTGTCATCAACATGTTACCTGGTTCACTAGGTAACAAAGCTACAGATTTGTTGAAGGATACAGGGCAGAGAATTGTTGATCTTTCATTCAGTGAAAATACACCCGATGGATTAGAAGGCGTGTCCAGCTCAATACTTTGGGATGTGGGAATTGCACCTGGATTATCTAACATGTTAGTTTCAATGGCACATCGTAAATTTGGTAGACTAGATAATGTGACAATTAAGGTCGGAGGTAATCCAAGTGAGCCCGATGGGGAATGGTCGTACATGGCGCCCTTTTCCCCACATGATGTCATTGCAGAATATACTCGTCCAGCAAGAGTAATTGAAAGTGGTGAATTATCAGAGGTACCTGCAATGTCAGATCTTCATTCAATAAATGCCAATGGCAGAATGATGGAGGCTTTTTTGACGGATGGCTTACGATCTTTGCTATCGATTCCTGCACAAAGAATGGGTGAATACACTGTTAGATGGCCAGGACACATACAGAAGTATCAGAATTCCGACCTGTCTCCTGAAGAGTTAGTAGAGGCTTGGAAAATGGATAGTTCGAGAAGTGAATTCACTTGGATGGAAGTTCGAATTGTCTCAGGTGATAATCAAGAAATCTGGGTTGTAGAAGATAGTGGTAAAGATGGAGATTCAAGTATGGCTAGAACTACAGGTCTAGTTACTGCTTGCTGTGCTTTGGCATGGATCGATCGGCCTGAAATGTTAGGTCCTGGAATTTATGCACCTGAAGACCTAACTGATGATGTCATTGAATCAATAATCGATACAATGCGTGCTGAAGGGGTTTCTATTGAAAAGAAATAGGTGATTGCATGAAAAGAGTTGCATTATACGCTCTTACAATTGGAATTGGCCTATATGTTAGTGCAGAATATGCAGAGTTACCAGTAAACATCTGGTGTATTGGTTTGTTCTTGGTATTATTTTACAAAGCTGAGAGAAAGGAAAGAATAGAGATGATGACGGTACTAGCATTTGCAACTCCAATGGAATTATTCTTCAGCGAAGTTTGGCTAATCTATGAATATCAACGAGGTATGATGCCGTTGTTTGTGCCGGTAGGTCACTGGTTTTTATTCGATGCAGGTAGACGAATTTCTGCATATCTACCGGTTGAGAAAGCGATGTATTCGCTAATGCCATTTGTTCCATTCGTGATATACGGTGTTTGGACGGGTGGTGACACTTCTGGATTGATTCTATTATTGCTGGTACTTGCATTTACAAAATGGGGTCCACAACCTGCACTTTATGCTACTATGGCTTGGGCGGCATTATTCATGGAATTGTGGGGCACATACTTGACAAATTGGACTTGGGCAAATGATGTGCCATGGACCGGTCTAACAGCATGGAATCCTCCATTATTAGTTGGTGCATTCTATTGTCTTGGAGATTTATTGGTGAATCTTTCCGTTGCGAGGTTTGAAGGTGAGCACCCACTCGAGGTGAATGAATGACTTCGCCTGAGGACCTTGCAAAGCGTCGTGCAGCAGAAGCTGAGCGAATTGCAATATCGCTTGCCAGACAGAAAGGTGAACGTAGGTCGATGATCAAAGGTGGAGAAGGTACTGTGGCTTGGGTTACTGAAAACTTGTGTATTGGTTGTGATCAATGCACAATAGTTTGTGATGATGATGCTATCGAACTTTACTTCAAAGACATGGTGTCGCCTTTACTCGAAGTCCCTAGTAATCGGAAAGCGAAAATTATCAGGGATGCATGTACTGGTTGTAGACTATGTGTTTTAGCATGTCCAACTGATGCGATAACAATGATAGATAGGTGATCAAATGAGTAAACAACCAGAGCATGAGGGTGCGCAACGTTTCGGTGGAGAGTTTGGTCCTTCTCGTGGCCCAAATACAACAGGTGTTTCATTATCTACTTTCAAGACATTAGTTTGGGTATCTAATATTGGAGGACTTCTATTAGTCGTTTTAGCATTAGAGTATTTGTTCGTAATACAAAATTTCGCATTAGGTCTTGGGTTTCTAATTGCTGGTGTAATTGTGGCTTTATTCCCTTCAAATTATGAGATCCGTGGAATGGAAGAAGAAAATCCACCCAGTGAATAATAGAATCAATTAACCTTGAATTTCGACTTACACGATGGGCATTTTACACTACCAGTGTAGTTTGATGGTACCTTCATTGCCTTGTCACATTCGGGACAGTTAATCACAGTCTTTGTAGCGACAGTTGGCTGGGATACAGCCTGATTGGCAGTAGGTAGAGGAGAAAACATGTTTCCTGCATTCCATAATGCAGACAAGTATGGAGGTGCACCTTCTCTGAATTGGGTATCTGCAGGGCCGAGTAAAGGTATTGCTACAAATAGCATGCATGATGCGGAACAAATTAATGAAAACTCGATTGGCCATATTCCATCCATTCCCATTGATAGTGGGCTAAATTCGTCATGATAAATTATTGAAAACATTCCAGAAATAACTAAGACAATCATGGTCATATACAATCCCTGTTTGTATCCCTGAACAGTGATTATACCTCCCATAATGTATCCCATGCCTATTAGAAATGCAGTGGATGATTGAGCTGGCTTAAATTCACCGAATAGTACAGCCATACCAACTCTAAATAAGCCATAAAGGATAATGAAAATACCAACGACATATATCGAGGCATTAGAATTATTATTGGTTATGAAAATCTGATTTACTGGTTGCATTTGTTGATACGGATTTACGGCTGCTACTAGTTGTGGTGATTTTGATTCGTCATCTTCCATCAATCGAATGATAACTTCATTTTTGTTCCCACTAACGCGAAGACCACGTTCTTTACACATTGTCTTCAGTTGGATAAGAGTATGACTATCGTAATCCATGTTACGTCAAATTAATCATTAGTAATCAATTTTGACCCGTTATAGACTGAAAATCAGGCTTCAGCAGGTATTTGAGTAGATGCCGACTCTTCTGCTAAACTTTTCTTAGCTTCAACTTGTCTAGCAAGGAATGAAACGACATCTAGAATCTCGATATCATGTCTTTCATCACCTTCGAATTTGAGACATTCAAAGTGAGAAACACATTTTGGACAAGATGTAATCATCATGTCTGCACCTGTATTTCTGATCTCTTCCATGCGAGATACTCTAAGAGCTCTGGCATTCTCATTACAAGACATCATGCTAGATACGCCACAGCACATTGCATCTTCACCATGATGTTCCATCTCTACAAGTTCGACACCATCTACTCCTGCAACAAGTTGACGAGGTTCTTCATAGATTCCCATCTGGCGTCCAAGTCGACAAGGGTCATGATAAGTTACTGTCAATTCATCTTCAACCTTCATCTCCATATCGAATCCATTTTCAATAAGGAATTCAGTTGTATGCATTACCTTGACTCCCTCTAATTCGTAGTCACGAGCAAATGTTCGGAAACATTCTGCACAAGATGAAACCAGAGTATCAATACCAGATGCTTCAATCTTCTTTTGGTTGTAGGATTTTAGTTTCTCGAATACTTCATCAAGTCCTTGCCACTTTTGATCGTGTCCACAGCACTTTAGGAAGTCTCTGCCAAGATACGATACTTCGGTACCCATTTCTTCGAATAATGTGAATGCTGAATTGGTTGTGTCACCAAGGTTCATCTCTCCCTCGTTTAAGTGGCTGAATACCATTTCTTGGTCAAGATAGTCTACACATCCAGGGTAGTATCCTACATTGGAGTCAATAGGATAATCTTTCACAGATACGAAGTCATCATCACTTTCTTCCTCAGCTTCTGCGGCAAGAACCGCTTGTAGAACAGTGTGTGGAATTTCAGCAGCAGGGCCGCCAACAATCAAGCTCCTTCTAATGTCCACATATGAGTCATAGTCCACTAGTTGAGGACAAGCATTAGTACATGCAGTACAGGTCAGACATGAATACATTGGTACACCATCATCTTCGTTATTCCATGAATTGTAAATGATATTCAATTTATCTCCTGCATTGAATAATCTAACTGGACAAGCATCATCACAAAGGTCACATCCGTAACACTTGTTCATTTCAAATTCGTAACCTCTGGCCATGTTTCTTAACAGAACAAACACAATCGCTCCTGCTGTAAGACATGGTATGAACATAGCATAGGTTAGTTTAGCATCCAGTGACTTAGGATTAACGTGGTAGGTTGGGTTTTCGACAACTCCCATTTCAGATCCTTCAAGTTCTAATTCTAAGGCATTTGAAAGATTGACAGTACGTCCAGCAAGTCCATTGCCCGCATCTTCTCCGTACAGCAGAAGTGGTTGGAATGCTTGTATAGTGTATGTGGTTTCTACAATTACACTTTCATTTGTACGTAGGCCATCCGTAGAATCTACACGGAATTCGTAATCATATACGCCTGCACTTAATTCAACACCGGTCTCTCCAGTGTTGCAATCTGTGTCGATGAGTTTGTCATCGGAACCATGCTTTGTAATTACTAAACTGGATTCAATCATTCTAGAAGTAGAGTCTCCTCCATCAATTACAACTTCGCTTGCTCTAGTGGTACAAGTCGCATCCAAAGGTACAGTAGTGAAATCGATATCATCTGGCCAATATTGGTCTGTAATGGTAAACGAGCCACTAGCCCAAACATACTCGTCGGCACTATAATTTTCAATTCCATAGGCTCCATTTTCGCCTGATTCCAAGTCCTGATGTCCATTCTTATCGGCGAAATCAATCAAATAATATCTGGCGGGTTGGTATATGTTCCATTCCATCCATGCGGACGCAGGAACAATATCTCCTTCAAATCCTTGAGCCTCCATGAATTCGTTGCTTTGAGTTACTTGAACATCATCCGGTTGAGAACGCATATCTTCTAACTCGTCATAATCAGCAATGGTCAGTAAACCTCTAGCGTCCCAAAATCCATTATCATATACTGGGTATGAAACCACACTTGCAGCGGTTGCTACAATGAATGCACCAACGATGAGCTTCTTTCCATGAGCAGGAGTAAATCTTGCTCCCCATGCATTGTTGAATAGCCATTTGGCAATAAAGTAAATCACAATCCACAACAGAATTCCGGTCATAACCCACGGAATCATATTGAATAGATCTGCTATCCAGGGGTCTCTAGTTCCACAAACCAAATCGCCATTGCCATCTAATTTACAGTAATCGCTTCTGTTCTTACCATATAGTTCTAAGAAAATATTGATTGAAAATACTGAAATAAACCAAATGTGTGCTAAATATACAGCACCTGCGCTAGCGAACCAAGGATCTTCAACAGGTCTTTTCTCTCTTCCACCTAAGAATGGAGGTAGTGCTAGAATTCCTACTGGTATTCCAGTTAGGAATGCTCCCCACCATGCAGCGTTCCAAGGGAATGATGGTTGTCCAAAGAAATCACCAACAGGACCGAGGGGTACATCGAATTGTGGAAGATATTCTCCCCATCTGAGATATCCATATGAAAATAATACATACCAATCAGGGAAAACGAATCCTGCTTGAGCGAATGGATCTGCAGCACTGTGTAATGGAGGAGGAATCAACCATGCATAGAATAGTAGAACGCACGCCATGAAAGCGAAGATCAACGTGTCACGTAGTGCCTCGTGTGGCCAGAATCCATGACCAGAGCGAGTACGCTTTCGCTTCTGTTCTGTAGTCTCTAGCTTTTCTTTCTCATTCATGTAAGATGAAGCAACTGCGCCAAGATTCTCAATTAATCCCATATTTCACACCTCCAATATCAATGCGGCTCCGCAATTCCTTGTACCCACACAATGAACAAGTGAATTATGATCAATGTGGTAACGATTACAGGTAGTATAAACACGTGAATGAAGTACATCCGTGTCACAGTACGATGAGACAAAGATGAACCTCCGAATAACAAGGTCGCAACATATTTTCCAACTAGAGGAGTTGCGTTTGCTAAGTTAATTCCGATAACTGCCGCTCCATAGGCCAAACTATCCCACGGGAGAAGATATCCAGAGTATCCGAATACAATAGTTAACGCCATCAGTGCTACGCCAATTAACCAATTCAATTCACGAGGATTGCGGTAAGCACCAGTGAAATATACACGACACATGTGTAAGAATACTGATGCTACCATGAAGTGTGTTCCCCAATGGTGAACTGCACGGATGATGTACCCGAATGGCAATTGTGTCATGATGAATTGCATACTAGCATAGGCAGGAGAGGGGTCACCTTCTCCACCTGGAACATAGTAGATTCCAAGTACAGTACCTGTGATTACTAGAATAATGAATGAAAGGAATGAAATTCCTCCAAGGCAGTAAAGTGGATACCAGTACCAGATGATTCTCAACTTATATTTCTCAGCGTGAGTGAGTGGCATTTGCCTGTGCATGTTGTAGTATGCCCCTTTGCTCATGTTCCAATAATCTTGAATTCTAAATCTGGTATCAAGGAACGAAAACACCCAGAGGAATGTTCTCTCTGCGAAACCCATTTTACCACTGGATTCAACAGCACGCAATATTTCTCTTCTAGGAATGTCTTCATTTTCCTTGCGAAGAGTGAATGCAATCAACACTATGATGAATGCGATAAAGAACCAAAGTACCCAAAAAATTGTGCTCATATTTTCACCTCAGTCGCAATAGGTCAACCAGCCCGTGTAATCGGAAGACGCTTCAATGGTGTCTCCATTCATGATGATAGGAATAATCGGAAGTCCGACCGGGGCAGGGCCTCCTGCACGGCGAATGCCAAGGTATTCGAAAGATGCTCCAGTAGAACGATTTGCATTACGGTTTACCTCTATCGCAGTAGGGTCGAATCTACTTGAGTGGCAAATACAGAACATCTTGCTTCCTCCATCATCGCCACCACCAGGTGTCCAGTTATCATCGGTGAATGAGTTGGATACAAGTTGCCATCCAGG
Organism: Candidatus Poseidoniales archaeon; assembly: GCA_003602535.1. Lineage (GTDB taxonomy): Archaea > Thermoplasmatota > Poseidoniia > Poseidoniales > Poseidoniaceae > MGIIa-K1. The sequence goes on along the minus strand of QQSA01000091.1, from coordinate 15,113 downwards.
GATACAACATAGGTGAGTACATCTGGCGAATGACATTACCAGATTTCCGCTTGGATCAAAAATATCAGGATTACCAAGTAAGTACTCAGTGGCATGTCCAACATAATTTTTACCGATGTCGTATCCTGCCATTTCTTGGAACCGAGGGGAATTGTCTGCAATTGGCTTAGAAGAATTTTGCGAGTGAGGGACATAATTTACGATTACAGGTAGTCCATTCCAAACTCCTTGTGCTCCTGACATGCCGACGTTTGATTTTGCAGCTTCAGCTTCGAAATCAGATTTCATCATCGGTTGCAAATGTTTTGTCCCGTACCAAGCTTCATCTTCACGACCCTTGGCCCAGTATAAGACCGATTTGTCTCCGCCTTCTCCACCGGAAGGTGGTAGTAAGATAGCAGCGAAGCCCAATGCTCCAAGGGTTGCTGCCAATACACCACTAGCAGCATTGAATCCATATCGCAAAAACTGTCTCCTGTTCAGAGACATATCGCCTGTTAGGGATGATTTATCTCCATCTGGAGAGGGGGCTGGTCTTAACTTCATGTCGTCCATAAAAATCACCAGTTGTATTCTCTCCAGTCCTTTTGATGTTCAGGGACATACTTATTTTGGCTGTGCTTGACAATGATAGTGTCTGGCAAAACCCATTTCAAGTAAACAATGCCCATCATGATCAGTGTGCTGATGCCCATTGCCATGTGGTAAGATAATTGCTGTTGGTCCCATGCTGAACCATTCAATAATCCATAGAGCATACTTCCTAACCAATATATGGTCCAAAATATGCCCCAAATAAAGAAGAACATCGTCAAAGCAGATTTACCCGAAGGTGCCAATGATGCTGAAATAACAGTGCCAGGTTCTGCTGGATTGAAAACTCCATGATTAATTGCAGAATCCATTTGCTCTTCTGTAAGGCTAGCATCTTCTAGAGCAGTTCTAGCATCTTTGACACTAACTTTGCCTGATGCAACCTTTTCTAGAAGTCTGGTGATAGTATCCTTAGCCATCATTGGTCACCTCTTCTGTTTATCTTGTATCTTAGGCGCAACAAATTACTGCGTCCTTTGTAGGATGTAGAAAATCCGTATCTTAGTAGTAAGCCACAGAATATGATTACTGCGATAACTGCTCCGAAACCTAGCAATCCTAGCCAGTGTGCTCTGAATTGGGCTCCCATTGTGTGTAGGTCAACCGCTCCTGCCTCACTTGTTGGTGCTTCGGGTGTACCGCTGCCTGCAATGAGTGTACGAGTGCCTCTCTGGTCATCTTCTGCAACTTCGATTAGATTGAATACAAGTTGATTCCAATAATCTCCTAATGGGCCGTCGGCCCCATTGACTGCATTTCCACTAATCCAGAAGTCAATGTGGCCAGCTCCTGCTTCCGGTGAAGTCCAAATCAGTTCGAAAATACGTGTTGATGAGGAAGTATGAGTTCTAGTTGTGATGTCATCTTCCCATGCCTCTCCGTCTCCAGATAATTCGCCAGCACTAACTCTAGCTGAAAAACCACCTAGGTCTGTATCAGGGCCTCCAATAATCTCCAATCGCATGTTGTAGGTTTGATTGGGCGCCCAAGAATGTGGAACTCCAACTAAGAGGACCATGACTGAGTTGCTTGGTTCTTCACCATGACAAAGACAACCTTCCTTTGCAACATCCTGAATCGTCTCACCTGCATGATCTTGTTCTCCGCCAATACCATTAGGGTATGCTTCAGTCAAGCCCGGTAAAAGCATAATCGACACTAGGATTAGAGGTAGGAATCTGCGGATGGAAACCTGTGATTTGCGCATAGCCAATCCCAATCGATTTGTGCGACTTGGATTGCCCCTATAATCGTTCTTGCCCCATATGCAAAAGGGGGCCTTGCAGTGTAACAATTTATGTGCTTTTTCGCACTGAACAATTAATGGTAAAACATATTGGTAATCACGAGAAGGAGAACATATGTCCGACCATGCCTTTGAGAACACATATGACCTTTCAAATGAGCAACTTCAACAGTTGGATGAGGCTGAAGATGAGATGCTGAGAAACAATCTCGGAAAGGCTGAAGATATCTTGTTAAGCATGTTAGAAGAAGAAGAAGATTGTATTCCAGTTCTAAACAATCTAGCACATTTGTATGGACGTCATTTTTCGGATTTTGAAAAAGCTGTAGAACTTTATGACAAGGTTCTAGCACTCGAGCCAGATAACGCATGGGCACGTGATGCGCGTAGGCGTTATCAGAGATATGTGGGCAGAGATTGAATAACCTCCAATGGAAGGGGTTGACATGGATGGCGCCCAAATCTTGATTGCGGGCGTTGGCGGATTAGGCTGTTCCTGGGCTCAAAGAGCTCACGAAAGGACTGGTCATGGTATCGATTTAGTATTGATCGACGCAGATGAGTCGACTCTCAATTCTCATGAAGCTCATGTCATTAGACTGGGTAGTGATTTAGATTCTGCAGGTTGTGCTGCTTTACCTCCTTTGGGCGAGCAGCGAATGCGACAAGCTGCAGGAGTTTCTCGTACACTTTTGGATGGAGTTGAGATGGTAATACTTCTAACAGGATTAGGTGGGGGTACAGGAACAGGTGCTGCACCAGAATTCGCAAGACAAGCTAGACTTTCTGGGGCGATTGTAATTTCAATTGCAGCTATACCTTTCGAGGCTCAAGAAGCAAGAATCAAGGTCTGCAAAGAAGGATTACCAAAATTGGAAGCAAATTCTGATGTTTGTGTTCGTCTTGATTTGGATAGACTGGCTTGGCAAGCAAGAGAACGAGGAATTGATTGGAGGCTAGGTGCTTCCTGGGTCGAAGAATTTGTTGACGGTTTAGTTCGAACATTAATGCGTTTAGGATTAATCAATCTCGATATGATGGATCTGAAAACAATCGTTGGGCATTCCGGTGGTACTACTTTGTTGGTAGGGCAAGGTGATCCCGATGATGCGAATTCATTACTAGAAGATGCTCTAAGTGCTCCACTTTCCAATCTTTCTTTTGAAGGTGCCAAGGCTTGTTTACTACAAATCGAAGGCGGACCTGGAATGACTGTTGGCCAAGTTGGATTGATTGCTGATGCGTTTACAAACAGGTTTGACGAAGATGCACAAGTGATACTTGGTGCTCGAGTCAGTGATGACCTTAGGGGTAGAATAAGAGTTGTAGCTGTAGTGTCAGGCCTAGATGAAAAATCAGATTTGAGTTTAATCTGATTCGATTAATTCTACATCGGAATCAGTTTCCTCTTCTGGCTCCGGGACTTCTTCATCTGTGTCTCCATCTTCCCATTCGGTACCTTCGCTAATATCGACTCCATCCTTCCAATTGACTTCTGAATCTTCCTGCCATTCTTCATCATCTGATTCTTTATTTTCTTCATCTTCCTGAGCGCTTTTGTCTTCGAGAGTTGTTTCACTGGTTTCTTCTTCTGATTCCTTTTCTTCAGTTTCTTTTAATGCCACAAACATATCGGCTGAAACCCTACTTGCCCTAAGAGTTGGTCTTAGCAAGAATATCATGGCAGAGATTGTTATCACGTGTCCAAAAATCATTACTTCCTTCAGACTTTCAAAAGTGCCTGTTAACATTGCTACCGACCCGGCATATGCATAGCCGAATGAAATCCCAAGTGGCAATGATGCATTCTCTGAGACTAATCTCTTCCCATCTTTTACTGTATAACTAGTGAGGGACCAAACTGCGAAAACAACTGTAAATGCCATCAGTATTCCTTCTTCAATCATAGTTGATGCTTCGCTAGGGTTCATGAACCAACGTCTGTAGACACTGAACGCGTGCCAGGTGATGAATAATTGTGCAATGATCATCCATTTGAATGAAAATGCAGCCAAACCCTTTTCCGACCCTGCAGATTCTCTCTCATCTCTAGTAAGCCACAAAGTTAGTGCTTGTAGCAAGATACTGATGATCAAAAATACTATACCTCCGAAGAACGCATCTTGTGCATTCATTTTTTCAGAATCTGTGAGTACTTGCCCCACCCATATGATGATGAAAGCAAATGTTTGCACTATAATGAATTGCGTTGCAGTAGATGTTTTTTCTTTGTAAGTATGTAGTTTCGCATCACCGAGACCATTAGCCAACCATTCTACCATTCCTGTACGGAATGAAATAGCTTGAGCCATCGACCAAATTATGAATAACGATGCTAACATTGGAGAAATCCATTTGTTTCCTTCTCCTCCCAAAGGTTCCCAAAGCAATCCAACGATGATTATCGCAATTAGAATTGGTACTATAGTTATTCTAAAACTGAACAAAAATCTGACCAACCAAGGCGAGTCATTCTTTTCTTCAGGCAATTTTGTAAGTTTCTTGATGATTTCTAGATTAGACAATCCTGCGATAATTGTGTAGGATATTGCTAGAGAAAGGAATGACATTGCAGCAAATACTTCGTGTGAATCAACTAAGAATAGCAAAACCATCGATATTAGTGCAATCATAACTATGTGCGGTAGTGTTCTAGGTGAGAGCATATTTGCGATCAAATGGAACACACTTACTTGCTCAAATTTCTCCTCGGGTTCATCGTCCATAACCTTCGCCCATCTAGTGCCAGACATAGCATCATGTTAAGACAAATGCCCCAAACCAAAGGTTATGGCGAGGAAATTGACCAAAGCGTTGCGAGGCAAGCGACGTTGGATTGGTTGTCTTTGTCCTGATTTTCAAGAAAGATCAGAACTGAAAAAATATTTGTCGAAATATCCAGTCAGATTATATGATTTTGAAGATGGAAAGTGTATCTTGATGGTGAAGCTAGAAGATTATAATGGCATGAAGATGGAATTATCTAAGGGAATGGTAGTTAGTCAAACATCTAGTGGGAAAATCAGATTAGTTCGTGAGCGAATGAGTTTCACGAGAAACCCTAGAAAGCGTTGAAGTGCTAATACAGTTTCCAATGTCTCATGGGAGCTGGAGGCGAGGCGCCACCCGTCAAGGGAGAAGATGTGATGATTCTTCTAGGTGCATCGATTATTCTGGTAATGTTAATCATTCAAACATGGGTTGTTCCTACAAATATAGAAGAGGGTGCTGAAAAAGAATTCATAGTCAAGTATGATCTTTCTGAAGGCAATATCTTCTCGTTAGATGTCAATGAGGGAGTTGTAAAGCCTCATGTCTATTCCCCATCAGGTGAATGGGAAGCTTTCGACAATGTTGAAGATGATTGGGAATATACTGCAGAGGAATCCGGAGTACATACGTTCAAGATTTTGGCGATTGAAGATTCTGAAGTAGAATATTCATTAAGTCGAGGAATAATTTTTGACTACATTCTTTATCCGATTGGTGCCTTAATCCTTGGATTCGGAATATTGAAGAAAATAGCAGCACAAGAAGATGAGCCAATTGAAGCATTATTAGAAGATTAAAGCCAACTAACGTCTTCACCATCGTCAACTATATTTTGGCCCAAAATAAGTTCTCCGTTATCATTCAATGTAAATGAGTCATACATTTTTCCATTGTAAAAGGGCCTACCTGAACATTTCATCCTTTCCAGAATTCTATCTTTAATTTCTGAATATCTTATTGGTGGTAGATCTTTCCCTTCCTCCAACAAAGATGCTAATTCTCTATTCAGCAGTTGATCGAATTCCTGATGACTTACCTCCAGCAATTCATCTAGTGATGAAATCTCAACATCATTACCAATGTTTCCTGCTTTCAAATTGATTCCTATGCCTAAAACAACCTTTGTTGAATTGCCATTCGACTTACCTTCTGCTAGAATACCACACAATTTCCTGTTATCGATTAGAATGTCATTTGGCCATTTGAGAATTAATCTGTCATCGCTTCCTAATGTGTCTAAAACAGCTAGTGCTCCGGCTAGTTGTAAATGCCCAGGGTTAATTTCAGTACCCTCTGCAACAATCCATGAACCGGCATAGCAGCCTTCTATAGATTCCCATGTCCTGTCGCGACGCCCTTTTCCTGAGGTTTGCCATTTAGCAGAGATATGTTTCCCAATTCCACTTTTGGTCAACAGATCATCATTGGTAGAACCTGTAGATTCCAATTGTATATTTTCTGCGCCTTCGTAAGGTCTCCAAAGACAAAATATGCACAATTCTTCCCCATCTTCAAACACTATCTTATCCCAAATCCTGTGGGCAAAAACAAATGAGTTTGGGATTGAATTTTTCCGACCCAAAATTAGAATTCTTCCTTTGGTTGCAAGTAGTTGTTTACTAATGATGCTAAGGATTAATCTTGAGCCCAAGCCCTCAGAGTCGGTGTCAATTAAAGCGGCTTCTTCTATCGGGCCTAAAACCTCTCCAATTTCCGAGTATGGAATGTATGGCAAATTCCATATTATTAGATCATAATTTCCCGTAAATGGGAATTCATCGGGACCAATCCCTCCTTCTCTGATGTCTCCTGACAATTTGTTTTCATCTAAATTACCAATAGTTGTGGCAACGGCGAATGGATTAACATCGCATGCATTTACTTTCCAACCCATTGAGGCGGCCAGAATTGAAAGAGCTCCTGAACCACATCCGATCTCTAAGAATTTACGTCCCTTCCCTGGTCCTAAGGAAATAATTCTTCTGGCCATTAAATCAGTATCTTCTCTTGGAGGGTATACGGTAGGGGGTATGATCAACTTGAAATTGAATCCATTTTGAGGGGACCAAAAAACAGTACTGGGTGGCCTTCTTAACCTTTCAATTTCATTCTGCGCATCTTGGGCGGAGAAAACTTCTTTTTTGTCCATGCGCTTCATGACTCCTGAATGCCGAAGCCTTTATGCCTCTTGTCCTTCACAGTGTGATTGAAGTCAATGCCGCTTCTTTTCCTCTGAGTCCATCGTTCGTAATGCTGATTTAGCTAGCGGAGGTTTTAATAACACCATGTAGGTCGGCCAAGAAGCCCAACACATACATTTGGGCCTGTAGCTTAGTCAGGTAGAGCGTCCGGCTTTTAACCGGACGGTCGCGGGTTCGAACCCCGTCAGGCCCGCCTGACAAACACAGGACCGGTGTACTGAAGGGCTAATGGGGTGAAAAATTTTGGTAGTAAAGTCCGCAACCAAGAAGCGTTTAATGGAAATGGGAATTGCTGAGGAATACGCTCACAAATTGGCCACGGACCGTAACATGACTGATATCAAGGCCATGGCTGCCGATGAGATCGCTTCTTGCCTTGGAGTTTCCAAGGATGATGAAATATTCACAGGTGCTATGAACGCATTGGCTGAACTTGGACAGAGGCGTCAAAAGCGCCGAAGTCGTAAAATTACTATTTCTAAGAAGGCGCTTGATGATGACGATATGGATATGGCCGGAACTAAATTCAACGTTCTGAATCACGTCCTTGTGCCGCATCAAGAACTTGTTCCAGTTGAAGATGAAGAAGAGGTCTTGGAACCATGGGGCCTTCTCGCTATCGATGAGGATACAGGGGAGCCCCGACTTGCAAAGGAACTTCTCCCTAAGATTCTGATTACCGATCCAGTTGTCCAAGTAATTAAGGAAACAGTAGAGCGTGAGAGAGAAGCCAACGCTGAAGGCGACGAGGAACATGTTCCTCTTCCTGCAGGTTGGCTATCCGATCGTGTTCTGAAAGTAGTTCGAAAATCACCATCCGCTGGTGTTTCGACTGCTTACCGATTAATCGTGGAGGGCAGCTGAGCTGAGGTGATACCATGAAAGAGATTATTGAATCATTTTTCCGAGAGCGCAGTCTGGTAAATCACCAGTTAGCATCATATGACGATTGTATTCCTACAGGTGATAATTCTATTTCCCGCATGGAGAAAATCGTACGCAGCATCCGTGTTGGTACTGACGAAGAAGTAGAAGATGACATGGGCGGTCTTATCAAACTCGACGTTATCGATCAGGACATCATTATCCGTGTTAAGAACATTCAACTCGGCGAACCTACTATTCGTGAGGCAGATGGTAGTGACCACCCTTCAATACCAATGGAGTGCCGACTACGTAAGCTAACATACATGTCTCCTGTAAAGATGGATTTCACAATATTCCGTAATGGAGTTCCTTCTCAACCAGAGAAAGGAGTTCAAGTCGGAAATATGCCAATCATGGTTCGCAGTAGAAGATGCAATCTTCACGCAAACCATGTTGCAGGAGATAGAGTTCTTCATCCTACAACTTCAGAAGAAGATCACAAAATGTGGGAAGAACTTCTGAGGACAAAAGGAGAAGACCCACTAGATCCTGGTGGTTATTTCATTATCAACGGTACAGAACGTGTACTAATTTCGATGGAAGATTTAGCACCTAACCGTGTAACTGTTGAAATCAACAAGAGATATGCTAAGAAAACAGAAGTTGCTAAAATCTTCTCACAGAAAGATGGAATGAGAAAGCCTCTGACAGTGGAAAAGCGCCGTGATGGAATGCTCATGGTAAAGATTAGTACTGCAGGTACTACTGCAATTCCAGTTGTGTTATTGATGAGAGCTCTTGGTATAGAAAATGACCAAGAATTGTTCCAAGCAATTGCAGGACCTACTGAGACTTTCAAATTCATCGTTGCAAACATAAACGAAGTTAAGGATAATGAAGAATATGCAGTCGATTCTCTTGATGAAGCACATCAGTGGCTAGAGAAGAAATTCGCTGCAGGTCAACAAAAAGAATACCGTGAAGCACGTGTAAATCAATTACTAGACCGTGAATTATTGCCTCACTTGGGAGACGCTCAAGAAGATCGTAAGAAGAAAGCAATTTTCCTAGGAAGAATTGTTCGCCAAGTTTTGGAAATGGCTATTACTAGTCGTAAACCGAACGACAAGGATCACTACGCTAACAAGAGAGTGCGCCTTGCTGGGGATCTGATTGAAGATTTGTTCCGTGTATCTATGGGGCAATTAGCTCGTGATCTAAAGTATCAACTTGAACGCCATCACAACAGAAAGCGTGAGTTGAAGATTACTTCGTGCTTGAGACCTGATGTTCTAACCAGTAAGATAATGCATGCATTGGCTACAGGAAACTGGGTAGGTGGAAGATCTGGTGTAAGCCAATTATTAGACAGAACAACTTACTTGTCAGCTTTATCTCACATGAGACGTGTTACAAGTCCACTAGTTAGAAGTCAACCCCACTTCGAAGCACGTGACCTGCACCCAACTCAGTGGGGACGCCTTTGTCCTAACGAGACACCAGAAGGTCAGAATTGTGGTCTAGTAAAGAATGCAGCTCAGATGATCGATGTTTCGGAAGCGATACCAGAAACTGAGATTCGTTCTCGATTAGATGAAATGGATGTTTTCCAACCTGATGATTGGACTGACGGAGACCGAATTCACGTAAATGGTGACATTTACGGTATACACAAGCGTGGAAAGAATCTGGTTACACAGTTCAAGAATGCACGCCGTAGAGGTGCTATTAGGCCTGAAGTCTCAATTAGATATGATG
>QQSA01000091.1:0-5622 GCA_003602535.1 Candidatus Poseidoniales archaeon | reverse complement strand
GTACTAATTCTGTACGATGGTGCTCCAAGATTAACTCAGAAGCACCTAGAAATGGTGGCATCTGGAGACATGACTTTCAAGGACTTGGTCAATGAAGGTGTTGTCGAATGGATCGATGCTGAAGAAGAAGAAGATCTTTACATCGCCCCAAGACCATTCGTTCTACCTGAAGTTGTTCCTGAAGGAAATGAATATGCTGGGCGACCGGTTAGCCATTCAACTATTACTTGGTTGAATCTAGGAGAGCCTGGAGCAGAATCTGCTAAACTACAAGCAAATGTTACATTACCAAATGGTGTGAAAGCAGATGCAGTATTCGATGTAGATTTGTTGTATACAAGCGAGCACACACACTGTGAAATCGACCCACAATTGGTTCTAGGTGTATGTGCATCTCTGATACCTTACCCTGAACACAATTCCACACCACGTGTTACTGGTGGAACTGCAATGGTAAAGCAATCTCTTGGACTTCCAAGTGCAAATTACCGTCTGCGCCCAGATACTAGATTGCACATCCTACACTATCCGCAACGCTCTATCACTCACACACAGGCTATGGATACTACAAAGTTCGATAGTAGGCCTGGTGGACAGAACTTCATTGTAGCAGTTATGAGTTTGCATGGCTACAACATGCAGGACGCTGTAATTATGAACCGTTCAAGTGTACAACGTGCACTTGGTCGTTCAACTTTCAATAGAACTTACAATGCAGAACGCCGCCGTTTCCCTGGTGGACAAGTAGAAGAAATCGAAATACCTGGAACTGGTCTTGAAGAAGTAAAAGGGCTGAAGCCAGTTGGTTCCTATGATCACTTGGAAGGAGATGGATTACCTCATCCTGAAAAGTATCTAGAAGGCGGCGATGTACTTGTTGGTAAAACAAGTCCTCCTCGTTTCCTTGAGGAAACTGGTGCTGGAGCATTCTTACAAGCTCAAGAACGCCGTGAATCATCAATGCCTGTACGACATGGAGAGAAAGGATGGGTTGACAATGTATACGTCACAGAATCTCTAGACTCTGGCCGTTTAGTACGTTGTATGGTTCGATCACACAAGGTTCCTGAAATTGGTGACAAGTTCGCTTCTCGTCACGGGCAGAAGGGAGTTATCGGGCGTCTAGTCGATGCAGAAGATATGCCATTCACTCGTGATGGAGTGATTCCTGATCTAATCATCAACCCGCATGCTATTCCATCAAGAATGACAGTAGCACACGTTTTGGAAATGATTGGCGGTAAGGTTGGTTCTCTAGAAGGTCGTAGAATCGATGGTACTGCATTCCGTGGAGAAAAGGAAGGAAGTCTACGTGACAGTCTAGTTCGAAATGGATACAATCATTCAGGAAGAGAAGTCATGATCAATGGAGAGACTGGAGAAACATATCCAGCAGAAATCTTCGTTGGTTGTATTTACTATCAGAAACTTCACCACATGGTATCTGGAAAGATTCACGCTCGTAGCCGTGGTCGTGTACAAATTCTTACTCGACAACCTACTGAAGGACGTGCTAGACAAGGTGGTTTAAGATTCGGAGAAATGGAACGTGATTGTTTGATTGCTCATGGTGCTTCCATGGTCATCAAAGACCGTCTATTGGATGAGTCTGATGGTATCGATCTATTCGTATGTGCTCAATCAGGGCACGTAGCTTGGTTTGATCCGAAAAGACGAACTTATGTGTCACCAATTCACGGTGACGGTGCTGAGGTTTACAAGGTACAAACCTCATATGCATTCAAGTTGCTACTGGATGAGATGAAGAGTCTCGGAGTGGCAATGCGCCTAGAACTGGAGGACCGCAGATGAGTCGAAACAGCACAACAATGATTCCTAAGAGAATTGCAAGTATTCGCTTTGGATTGATGGACCCTACTGAAATTAGAAGAATGTCTTCAGTTGAAGTCAAGACCGCAGATACATACAAGGACGATGGTCACGCATTCCGCCAAGGATTGATGGACCCTCACATGGGTGTTATCGAACCAGGATTACTTTGTCCTACTGACAATTGTAAGTATGACGAAAGCCCAGGTCACTTCGGTCACATACAACTCGAATTACCAGTTATTCACATTGGATTCGTAAATCTGATCAAGACTGCACTGAAGGCTACTTGCAACTCATGCAGTAAGATTTTGCTTCACGATGCAGAAGGAACTCACCCATCTAATCCTGAACTTTCAGAGCAAGATTTCTATCGTGCACGTGTACGTGATTTAATCACAAAGCATGGTGTAGGTTCTACTGAGTTCGCTAAAATCATCAAAGAGATTGAGAAGAAGACTTCTGAAGCAAAGAGAACAATCTGTATGCACTGTAAGTCACAGCAAGGTAAAATCGTGTTAGACAAACCTACTACTTTCAAAGAGAACATTGCAGCTCAAGGTGGCGGAAAGCCAACTGAGAGAAAGTTGAACGCTCGTGATATTCGTGAGTGGCTTCAAGGAATTCCTCAAGAACACCTGATCTTCCTTGGAATGCACAAGGAGAATCGTCCTGAATGGATTATTCTGAAGGTTCTTCCTGTGCCTCCTATCACAGTTAGGCCATCGATTACTCTTGACTCTGGAGACCGTTCGGAAGATGATTTGACTCACAAGTTAGTCGATGTATTGAGAATCAATCAGAGACTACGTGAAAACCGTGATGCTGGTGCTCCTCAATTAATTGTTGAAGATCTTTGGGAACTTCTACAGTATCACGTAACAACCTACTTCGATAATCAGACCAGTGGAATTCCTCCTGCCAGACACCGTTCTGGAAGAACTCTGAAGACACTAACTCAGCGTCTAAAGGGTAAGGAAGGACGTTTCCGATCTAACCTGTCTGGTAAGCGTGTAAACTTCTGTGCTAGATCAGTTATCTCCCCAGATCCATATTTGGGTGTTAATGAAGTTGGAGTTCCAACTAAGATTGCAAAGGAGTTAACCGTACCAATACGTGTTACAACTCGTAACCGTGAACAGATGCGTCAAATGATTCTACGTGGACCTGATGTCCACCCGGGTGTCAATTACGTAATTCGCGGCGACAAACGCCGTGTTAGAATTAACGAAAGAAGCCGTCTAATCAATGCAGGATTCAGGTGTCACAATCCAGAATGTATGGAAGAAACAACCACAAGATTTGATTTGCATCAGGTTCTTCCTGCACCTAACTTCTTACCAGGATTAGTTGTTAAGAAATTCGTTTCTCGTGAAGAAGCGGTTGCAGGTGGAGAAGAACTTGTGACTTATGCAATTGACGAAGCAGCAACTTTAGCTAATCTTCGTGGTGAAGATGTTGATGGTCAGCCATTGCCTGAAGACGATCCACGTGCTGTTCTACATCACCGTTGGAAGTTCGAACTAGCAAACCCAGATACTCCATACCCTGAGAATCTTGAAGTTTCTTGTCCGCACTGTGGCAGTCCTGACAATGAGTGGGGTGAAAGAACTCGTGTTGAAGACCGTCTGTCAACCGTTGATATGAATGGCAATCCTAAGCCAGGATTACTTGTTGAAAGGCACTTGATTGATGGAGATGTTGCTATCTTTAACCGTCAGCCTTCTCTTCACAGAATGTCCATGATGGTTCACGAAGTTCGTGTAATGGAAGGTCACACTTTCAGATTTAATCTAGCGGTATGTACTCCATACAACGCAGATTTCGATGGTGACGAAATGAACCTTCACGTTATTCAAGGAGAAGAAGCACGTGCTGAAGCTAAAATCCTCATGCGTGTTCAGGAACATATCCTTACTCCAAGATATGGTGGTGCAGTTATCGGAGGAATCCACGACCACATTTCTGGAGCATACCTACTATCTAGACCAGATACTAAAATTTCAAAGAGACATGGTTTGGAAATGCTAGGTAACATTGGATATACTGGTGAGTTGCCTAAGGTCAACGATGGACCAAATGGCGAATACTTCAATGGTGAGGATTTGATTTCTGTAATCATTCCTGAAAATATACATCTGCGATTTAGAAGCCGTTCAAATGATGACGTTGTTGTAAAGAATGGTAAAGTCAGTGGTACTCTAGACAAGAGAGCTATTGGTGCTGAAGATGGACGCTTGCTAGACGCAATCGTTCAGACTAATGGCCCTACTGAAGGTGCAAGATTCTTGGATGAATTCACAAGACTATCCATTGGTGCATGTACTTCACTAGGTTTCACAACTGGGATTGATGATGAAGATCTATCCTCTCACGCACTGAGTGAAATTGAAAGACATAATCAAGAAGCACGTGACGAGGTTCAAGCTGAATTAGATAAGTTCGGCAAGGATGGACGCGGCTATGAAGCTCGTCCTGGACGCACACCGAAAGAAACTCTTGAAGAGAACATCATGGTGATTCTTGATCTTGGAAAGCAAGCTGCAGGAAATGTCGCTAAGGATGAGTTAAACGAAAGTGGAAATACCAACGCAGCAGTTGGTATGGCAATTTCTGGTGCTCGTGGATCGATGGACAACCTGACAATGATGGCAGGAAGTATCGGACAAGCAAAGGTTCGTGGTGCTCGTCTAGAGCGTGGATACCATCAGCGTGTTCTACCTCACTTCAAGCGTGGCGGATTAGGTGCTCCTGAGAAAGGATTCATCTCCTCTTCTTTCAAGCGTGGACTTGAGCCAACAGAATTCTTCATGTTGTCGGTTTCTGGTCGTGAATCACTGGTCGATACAGCGGTCCGTACAAGTAAGTCCGGGTACATGCAGCGTCGATTGATTAACGCAATGGATGACTTGAAGGTATTTGATGATGATAATTTGTCAGTTCGAAATACAGCTAATAGAATCATACAATTCTCTTATGGAGAAGATGGAATTGATCCTAGCCGTGGAGTTCATGGCAAGCCATTCAATATCGATGTTGTAGTCGATGAGGCTCTAGGTACCGATGGTCCTACAAAGACTAAGGATCAGGTATACCGTGACAGTGAAGACAAGAATTTCGACCTTGGCTTTGGCGAAGGAGATTCTGAAGCAGCTGCAGGAGGTGATCTTTGATGGTAGTTAAGAGTGCAACAAAGAAGAAACTCATGGACATGTTAGTTCCTGAGGAGTTCGCACACAAGTTGGCAGATGACCGAAAGTGGGACGATGTCAAAATTCTAACTGCTCAAGAAATTGCTCAGTTCTGTGAAACTGATTCCGATACAGCAGCACGCATTCATGGAATTATCACAGGTGCAAACTCATCTAATCGTGATTCCACTGGAGATGGAAATTCAGCAACAACATCTGTTCGTCTGCGCCGTGGAACACGTCGTCGCCGCACAGCAAAAACTGTTCAAGAATTAGAGACATATGATCCTGAATCTAAATTAGCGTCTTACATTGACGACCTTGCTGAAGACCCTGTATTCAAGTCTATAGAAAAGGCTGCAGAAGATGCAGGTGTTAAATTCTCACAGCAAACGATTCACGATTTGACTGAAGCAGTCCATGATCGTGACAAAGCTAAATTGACTAAGAAGCAAGCAGAATCTCTAGTTGCGGAAGCAGCGAAAGCACAAGACATGGCTAAAATTGATCCATATGAGGCTGCTGGAATTATTACAGCTCAGTCTATTGGTGAACCGGGAACACAGATGACAATGCGTACTTTCCACTATGCTGGTGTAGC
>QQSA01000090.1 GCA_003602535.1 Candidatus Poseidoniales archaeon | reverse complement strand
GCAACCATTTTTCCATTGTGGAACAAGAATAGGGCAGGGATGCCGCGAACTCCTAAGCGAGCTGCATTCATGGAGTCAGTATCGGTGTTAACCTTAGCAATAGTAATTGGGGATTCTGATGCAATTTGCTCTAAGATTGGCCCTAGTGCCTTACATGGTCCACACCATGGAGCCCAAAAATCTACCAATACCCATTCATCCTCGCCGATTACTTGATCGAAGTTAGCATCGCCGACAGTTTTGACTTCACCCATCATCTCACCTAAGCCTCGGTTAGGGGGCACTCCTATGAGGCTTTGCTTGTACCCCAATACTCTTGGCTATCCTCCCTCTCGCAGTATTTGAGGGGCTAATCGATGATAATCGCACCATCGGTATTGACGGCAGACCTTGCTGATTTAGGAAACGCTTGCAGCGAGGCTGTTAGTGCTGGATTAAATTGGCTTCATCTGGATGTAATGGATGGTAACTTTGTTCCAAATTTGACCTTCGGGCCACCAGTTATAGCAAAACTACGCAAAGCATTGGGCGATGGGCCAATTTTTGATGCACATCTAATGATTACGAATGCTGAAGACAGTTTTCAACAATATATCGACGCAGGATGCAATCATATTTCAGTACACGTAGAGGCAGTAACTCATTTGCACAGGTGCGTCACTGCAATTCGTGCAGCAGGCGCTACAGCAGGAGTAACGCTGAACCCAGGGACCCCAATCGAGGCAGCTTTAGAGGTGCTTTCAGAAATCGACTTGGTACTAATCATGAGCGTAAATCCTGGTTTCGGTGGTCAATCGTTCATCCCTGCTGTGGAAAGTAAAATTCGCCGATTAAAGGATGCAATAGATGCCCAAGTCGCTGCTGGTGGACGACCAGTTCAAATTCAGATCGATGGAGGAGTTAAATCCCACAATATTGCAATGTTGAGAGATTGGGGAGTCAGTAATTGTGTGGTTGGTTCAGGCCTGTTTAACGATAATGCAAGTGTAGCAGACAATCTTGCGATAATTCACCAAGCATTAGAGTGATTGAAGATGAAGATATTGCTGGTAACCCGGCTTTTCCCTTTACCAGATAATGTAGCTAGGGGAACATTTGTTTCAGATCATGCAGAATTACTCTCTGCTCTTGGTCACGAAGTCAAAATCTTGAATGTCCTTCCCAGAATGTTGAGGATGAATGAAGCACGACGCTCGACAATGGAGGGCGTTGCTAAAGCTCCCAAATCGTATACTCATGGAGATTTCGAAGTTACGGTAAAACGACATTTGGAAATACCGGACTTTCCCTTGATTACAGCATTTAGTGCATCTAGGGCGAAGTCAACTTGGAAGCCAGATTTGGTTGTTTGCCATACATTATGGCCTGCAGCTAATGCGGCAAAGAAAATCGCCAAATCTCATTCAGTTCCTTGGATAGCAATAGTCCATGGACACGATTTTGACGTAGCTCTGAATGATCATCGTGCCTCAAGGGTCGAGGCACTTGCCCATTCTGCAGACAAATTAGTAGTAGTGTCCAATTCCTTATCTAGATTTGATTCGATAACAATACCTTGTCATGTTAATGTTGATGAAGAATGGAGAAAACCGATGAAGAAATTCAAAGGCTTATTCCGAAAATCAAAGATTGATATTCTGTTTCCAGCAGACCCCCGTCGGCCAGAGAAAAACCATCTGTTAGCGCTTAGGGTTGGAGAAGAATTGGAAACTAGGGGATGGAAAGTAGGAATTACAACTTTGAAAAAGCAACCACGTTCAATGGTATGGGATAGGATGTTGGCGGCGGATGTCTGTTTGATTACCTCGTTGAGGGAATCGGGCCCACTGGTTGCTAAAGAATCGATTGTTTGCGGCTGTCCTGTGGTAGCCGTAGATGTCGGAGATATGAGCGAATGGATGGAAGTCTATCCTGCAGAAGTACGCGCATTAGCAGACGCAGTAGAAGACAGACTCCTGAATGGGCAAGAAGTCACTCTTCCTCCTGATTCCCACTTTGAGAACGCAAGTAGTCTATGGAATTCTTTGCTGGAATCAATGTGAGCAAACCCATAAGTGCTAATGTGCTTCCAATGGAAAGTAAATAGCATACTGCTACACAAAACAACGCTAAACCATCAGTAATTTTCTCATCATCTTCACAGAGAAGTTTGGAAAATGATAACATGAATGAACAACCGATCAAACTTGCCCATGCCGCCCCCATTACTCCGTATTCTGGAATTAGAAGCCACCCTGAAATTCCAGCAGCCAATACAACTAATCCAATCAGTAAGGTGAATCTCCAAGGATTGTGACCAGCTTGTAGAGCCACATACCATGGAATCGATAATAATGTCAGCGCCCAACCTGCTAGAAGAATATCAAACACTTCTACCGCTTGTGAGTATTCTGGGCCGAAGAATTGTGGAATAGCTAGTGTTACTATCACATGCCCAGCAATTAGCCCAACAGGTAGTAGAACCAATGTCCAATGATGAGCAATCAACATACGTTTAGAGAATAACTTCGGATTTTCTCTCACCTCACCCAGGTATGGCAACAGGGCAGATCTCATTGCCTGAGGCAACAT
>QQSA01000009.1:7873-19703 GCA_003602535.1 Candidatus Poseidoniales archaeon | reverse complement strand
AGTACATCAATAGCCTCTTCGTTTTCCGCATTCCACTCGTTGATGTACCATTTTGCTGTCAACCAAGCTAGTGCTGTTCCGAGATATTCGTTACCATGATGTCCTCCGTCGATGTAAACTATTTCTTTTGCAGTTCCATCACTCTTTGTATCCATCGACCAATCGGATAAAACAACCATCCACAACTCCTTACCTAAGAATGACTGACCGATGCTGGATAATTCGACAATATCGGGATTGTCATTGGACCAATCGTTTACTTCCTGAGTTAAAGCCGCCCATGACATGTAGAGATGATTGTCGATAGGCTCTCCCGGCCACGCTTGTTCTACGATTTCGATTGATTCGTCTGGCAGTCCTTGATCTGCGTGGACTAAAGTGGGCACAACAATTAGCATTGCAAGGAATACTGCAAGTCCGCGCATGAAGTTCCCAAGAGTCTTCATAACATCAATTTGACTATTCAATGATTTTGCCGGGCGATTACTTATATCGCAAGTAGATTTTACTTGTTACATGGTAGTAATTGAATGCCCACATTGTAGTGAAGATGTTGAGATGGACGATGATGCATTCGGCCTCTTCGATTGTCCTCATTGTGGAAATGAGTACGAATGGGGAGAGGCACCTAAGAAGAAAAGGAGACCTCGGACCACTCAAAAGAAAACTAGGACTACTGAAATGAAAAAGAGATTTAATCGGCAGGATGGAAAGAATATCCTTGAATATGGAGGTCTCCAAGTTTCTGCTTTGTTCGCCACATTTGTTATGTTAATGCTATTATTCACTGGATTGAATTCTGATGAATGGTATACTGCAGATTGGTGGGAAGAATACGAGGACGAGGAGAGAACAGGTTGCGATCTATCTGATGGAACTGGTTCAGGAGATACATGGAGTTTTGGAACTTCTTCTGTGATACGAGTTTCAGAAAGGGACACAAGAGCAGGTAGTTGCTGGGATGAAAATCTGAAAGGAGAGGAGTACACCAGGATAACTTACGATGGTGAAGAATATTCGACTATGCTAATTCAAATGGAGGAACTGATCGCAGTGCAAGAAAAATCTTGTGATGACCCCCCAGAATGGTTTGATAGCGAGCAGAAAAAAGAGTGGGAAGAAGAATGTGCTGAGAGTTTAGAGGATATGGAAGAGACATATGTTTGGTACAATGGTTGGGATAATGCAGGGACTATAATCAAAATTTTCATGATTTTTTCATTCATATTTTGTTTGTTAATATTGTCGATTAAAACATTTTTACTGCTACAGAATATTGGAGTTGTGAAATTAGATGATGATTTGACATCTAAGATTTCATTTTTGGATAACTTGCTAAGTAGTATCATGGCAGGAATCATTGTGTTTGGACTCGTTCTATACTGGTTATTGATTCCCGATTTTAATCATTTATTCAGGCTTAATGAAAATTGGGAGGAGCCTGATGATTATTCATATGGACTTGGAATGATATGGTGGTTTTTGATGATTTATTCCTTTATTTATATCGCCATCTCTGTGTTAGGAATGGGCAAAAAGGCATCTAGTAATTAATTCAAAATGTAAGAGAATAGAATTGGCGCCACAATTGTTGCATCTGACTCAATCATATGCATCGGCGTACCTGGTGCTAATTTACCCCAGGTGATCTTCTCACTAGGAGGGGCGCCAGAATATCCTCCATAAGAGGTAGTAGATTCTGAGATTTGGGCAAACCAGCCCCACAATGGTGCTTTTTCTTGCATATCTTGTCTTAGCATTGGAACTACACAGATTGGGAAATCCCCTGCAATTCCTCCTCCAATTTGTAAGAAACCGATTGGGTGTTCCGCATTCATGTACCAATCAGCCAAGTGCATCATATATTCAATGCCGCCTTTTACTGAACTCTGTTCAACATCTCCTTTGATACAGTGTGCTGCGAAAATGTTGCCGAGTGTTGAATCTTCCCAACCAGGAACATATACAGGAATACCGGCATCTCTAGCTGCGATTAACCAAGAATCGGTACGAGGAATATCTGCTTCTAAATCGTCGAGTATTGCCATCAAATGTTCATGTGGAAATGCTTGATTGCTTTGCCATTGTTTGAGAATTTTATCTTCGATATGGCGAATTGCCTCTTCTTCCGGAATACATGTATCTGTTACTCTATTGTAGCCATTAGAGTGCAAATCAGCTTCTTGTTGCTCGGTAAGATTTCTCCATTCGGGAATTCTTCGATAGTGGGAATGTGCAACTAAATTGAATACATCTTCTTCCAAATTTGCACCTGTGCAAGTGATTGCATGCACCTTACCTGCACGGATTAATGGTGCTAAAGAACGCCCAATCTCTGCAGTACTCATCGCCCCTGCAAGAGTGACCATCAGTCTGCCACCATCGGTGAGAAATTTATCTAGAGATTGTGCACAATCCCTCAATGAACCCGCATTGAAATGATTGAAATGACGGTCTACGAAACCCCTTACTCCACCGTTAACTGGTTCAGTAAGGAATCTTTCAACACGCTTTCTTCTATGGATTGTGATATCTGGAAATGTTGCTTTGAGATCTTTTTCTATGACTTCGATAATCCTAGCAGGGTCTGTGTCACCACAGGTAAATGCATCGATTGCAAGCCATCCTCTATCAGAATAACAATGCGCGCTAACATGGCTCTCATCCAGTAACACTACTGATGCGAAACCTAAGGGGGAAACGCTACCATCAAAATCTTCGTTGTGGGAATGAACTCTACGGGCTCCAGACGAATCAACTGCTTTCTCCATCAAAGAAAGCATCCATGAGCCTTCAACACCAATAGCCCCGGTGCAATCTAGCATAATATGAGCGCCATGAGCCATCTTATCATCTCCTACTAGCAATTCTTGCTGCAGCGACCTTAGTCGCTATCATAGCGGCTGTGAATTGAGTTAATGGTGTTCCATCTTCCGGTACAATTTCATTTACATCTGCGCTGATAATATTGCAATTTGCAAACGCAGTCTCGATTGTTTGAATTACATGCCAGAACGATAATCCACCAGGAACTGGAGTTCCTGTTGCCGGTACTAAAGACCCATCAAGACCATCGATATCGATTGTCAAATGTACAGGACCTTCGATTTTTGCAATTGCTTCTAACCACTCATTCCATGCCTTTTCGCCAGTGCATGGGCTCATTACATCTCGAGCAAACCAGGTGTTAACTCGGTCATCACTCTCGATGTAATCTGCTTCCTGGCGACAATATGCCCTAATTCCAACTTGATGAACTCCGATAGCCCCCTCATCGAGGGAACGAGCTATGGCGCAGGCGTGAGAATAAGGCTCTCCATCCAATTCATCGCGCAAATCTGCATGAGCGTCGATTTGGATCAAAGACACTTTTTCTGGGCATCCCCGAAGTATTCCGGGTAAGATTCCATGTTCTCCGCCTAAGAATATAGGAAACGAATCGTTTGCATATTGTTTAGATGCATAATCACCTATGCTGTCCAATTGTTGTTGTAATGAATCGCCTTCTCCATCCCATGGTTCGACAGTCCGAATTATTGCCCCTGCAGGTAACTCTTCTCCAAGTAATTCATCGAATAATTCAACCTGTCCAGATGCTTCTATACATGCCGCAGGACCTCTAGCAGTGCCCTGGCCGTAGGATGTCGTAAGTTCATAAGGGATTGAGGCGATTATGATATCAGCTTCACCTCCCAAATCGGGTAAACCAAGGAAATTACCCTCGGCGAACTGCTCATCCATGTTCCTTGCGGGTCCGATTTCCCCTTTGAACTACTCGATTGGCCCAAATTCATCGCTGGGTTAATTAGGGACTTCGACCTATACATATTACTGCGCAGCGGAGTAAAGTTGGCCGACATTAACTCCAGCGCGGCGGTGATATCATGGGAATGACAATGGCAGAATTAACTGAAGCAATACGTCAACATATCGACATGGAGATGGATCCAGAAGTCGCTTGTGGCATGGCAGAACACGCATTGGGGTTCTTTGGATTCTATGATAGAATCATCGATAATGCACTAGAACCAACCGATCGTAACCTGTTTTACATGTTCCAAGATTATGATTTGCTAACCACAGAATCTGAAGAAACAACCCTTTGGGATGGTCGTGAATGGAGAATCCACTACTGGCGCTTCAAACCTGAACTACGTGAGCGTGTAGAGGCATACATGAACCGAGAAGTCGAAGTCATAGAAGTCGACCCATTCGGTGATGTATACGGTGATGCAGGCAGTATTTGGATGCGCGAAGGTGACAAACCGGTCAATCCAAATGCTTTCACTTCAGACCATTGGGGATGAACATCGCCCCACAAGTCTTGAAGAGTAGCAGGTACACCATAGTAATATGAAGGCAAGGGCTAGTCTGCTAATTCTGCTTTTTTTGACCTCTTTTATTCCGATTGCGAATGCGGATGAAACCTCTCCTGTTACAATCAATGTTGATTGGACTTCAGAACATGCGTATGTCATATCAGGTGATGTCGAACTATCTGAAATTAATTTAACACACATTCACGATGGAATGGAATTGGATGTAGATCTAATCTTCGACACTACAGGTGAAAATCTACGAATCATCGCCAATACATCTCTCGCACATGGCGATACTATCACTATTGATGCAGGTACTGTTTCTCGTTCTGTAACTGTAGGGCTGTGGGGTCAACCATTAGCCGACCATGAAGTTACTCTGAATTCTCATTGGGAAATGAATCAGCAATGGGAAAACGAAAATGGAACTCAAAAATATATTTTGATATTCAATGGTCAAGGATGGCAACAAAGAATTGGCGATACTCTTGAATCATGGGAAATGGGCAATGGTAGCCTATTTATCGTAACTAATACCGCAGACAATGGGCTTTCTCTAATGTTAGATCTGGATTCGGTTTGGAAGAATGAGACAACCGTTGATGGCATCATGACAGGGCAACTCTTTGATGCCAGAGGAAGTGGCGACATAGTAGTCATGAATTATGCCGATGATAATGATGTAGAAATTGAAGGTACTGTCAGTGACGCATGGATTAATCGTTCAATGGTAAATGGAATAATCGATGAAAGATTCAGACTCGAGGCTAATGGTACGATTTCTGTTCTATCAGACTCGGAAGATGAAATGATGAATCTCGATGGTGAATTAGCAGTACTATTGATTGAAACATGGGATTCCAACGGAACCAGGCGATTATCACATACACAATTCGAAGCTACTGCCGATTTGATTGTAGAGAATAATGATAGTCGAATGGATATTTCTCTTGATCAATTCGAATCTTTAGAGAGATGGGAGGATGGAGAACGTGTCGATCACCTGAACAGAATGATTGGACATGGTACATTTGGATTTTCAGGAGATGATGAAAACGCAAGCGTGCAAATTAACGGAACAATATACGATTTCCACCAGGAGCAAGAAGATGGCATAGTAACCGTTGATGACTTACATGTTGACGGGATTATTACAGGAGATGCGCAAGGAAACTTCGGAGTTGTTAGAACCATTGAGGATAGCATGGTGCAGGAAAATGATACCGGTGCTGAATTTGATGTAATCATCGTCCATCAAGAAGAATGGTTCAACATTACTGGAATTGCCGCTCTTCCAAATTCAGATTTGGGATCTGGAGCGCACTACAATGAGTCTTGGTCATATGATGCAATACAAGCAGACTGGGATAATCGAACAATCAGAACGGTTTGGAGTCAAACAGGACCAGATCCGAGTAGTGGCGACGAATATCATCCAAACTCACCTATTCAAAACGAGCCTGAAGCGCCAACTGTTGAAGAAGGAATAGGAGATGTCAGCATTAACAGAGAGTCTGGATTTGCCCCCGTAGATGCTGTTTCTGGCGACGTATTTACTCTTGATCACCAAGATGGCATGATTTTGACTGTTACTACAGGAGATGAACAAACTATCGCTATGGACGGACATATGGTCGACACGGTTGCATGGACAGGAATATACTCGATGAATGTCACAGGTTTTGCTAATGGTAACTTGATTACTGATGGTCCTTTATCAGGATTAAATGTTCAGATTAATCGTACATTGCAAGTCGAATTTGGAGATGAGGGACAACTGGTCAATCTAACTGAAAATCAATCAGTTAATCGTGTCCTTTCTCCATCCATTATATCAGTCCACGACAACAGCGATCCTGTAATTGAATCGATAAATTTGGCACAAGGAGTAATTTCTAACGAAGGAGGAGTCCCAGGGAATATCGAAGTAACCGTTTCAGATATTGACTTCAATGTAGACAAAGTTGTTGCTAATTCAGACATGATTGCAGGATTTGAGTTAATTGAATTCAACGACAGAGGTTTGAATGGAGACCGAGTAATAGGTGATGACATATGGACTGCTGAAGTCGTCGTTTCGGGATTAGAATTTGGTGAGTTGCCGATCAATGTAACTGTGACTGACATCTTTGATGCAAGCGATACTGAATCTGCAAACATCACTGTTTTGAACCAAGCTCCAAGATTGACATCAATTGAATTAGTTCCATCTATGATTTCAAGAGGGGAAATGATACTGATTAATGCTGAAGTTATCGATGGACATGGTGTATCTTCAGTTAGCGTCGACATGCGAGAATATGGAGGAAACCTCTCTGAGTTAAACAGAATTGGAGATATTTGGGCAGGACAGGTGCTAATACCGGGCGGTATAAGCCCTGGCGATCATAACTTGAAAATTAGAATGGTGGATAATTATGAATCTGCCATCACAGTGCAAAGGACCGCCTCATCCGGCCAATACCATATCGAGTCACCAGATGATGCCGATGTTTCTATCAAAGTTATGAATGAACCACCATTAATCGATATTGGAGATCCAATAACCGTTGAAATTGATGACGAAGATGTAGAATATACTTTGACTATCGCTGTTGAAGATTATGATGGGTTATTTTGGGTCAAAGTAAAATTAGGAAATTTAGCACCTCCTGGAAAATCTGCGACCTGGTATACAATGACATCCAATGGTGACGGAACCTATTCTAAGACCTTCACCATCAAAAGCCACATTGCATTGGGATCCCACGAATTACTAGTAAAGGCAATGGATACATACGGTTCGCAAACATATGAAGAATCTATTTCGATTACATTAGAAGAATCTAGTAACACGGTTTCGTCCAGCGGTCCATCTAGTGATATGATGACATACATCGGATTAGCTGTTCTAGGGATTATTGCAATTGCAGGAGCCGCATTCTATGTGATGAGAGGTTCCGATGGTGAAGGCGGCTTAGGTGGCTTTGGAGACGCTTGATTAAGAGAGTTTTCTTCATCGATAACGGTTTATACCCCTGTCCAATCCGAGGGTTACACTTGCGAGAGTAGTGTAGTGGTTATCACCGAGCGTTGCCAACGCTTGAACCCGGGTTCGAGTCCCGGCTCTCGCACTCTTAATGTCAAACTTAAACTAGATTCAACCTGTTTTTACCCTCGTAATAACATTGTTACTGATTTTTCTTGATGGCTGAAAACTCCCACCTCTGAAAACCCACAACGTTCGTGGAAACGCATAGAACCGGGGTTTGGCGGGGTCCTATTGACTTCTGCCACCACCGGCACACCTCTTTCCTGGGCGAAAGAGATAACTTCAGAATACAACTTTGTTCCTATCTTTGAATTTCTATGTAATGTCGATACTGCGACTCTATCAACATATAGAAAATCATCATACCTATTGTTGAACCATGCATAGTTTAGACTACCATAAGAGGTTCCTGGAGGCAAGCATATCACGAATCCTAACAGGGATTCCTGATCAAAAAAACCAAGAGATAATTCTGCATATTCGAGAAGTTTGATTATCTCATTTTCAGATACTTTACCAGTTCCTGGTAATCCCTCTTCATTTATCGCCCAAATCGATGCAACATCTACTTCTGAAAGCGGGCGGCACTGCATTATCTGTTCACATCCATAATGCCTGCAATCAAACTCATTAGCGCTGTACGGAATGGAATCAATGGACGCCATCCGTCTCCTGTTAAATCTAAGAGAATCTGATGAAGTGGGGCAAGATCGGGCCTTTCTGAATCCTTAATTCCGATTGGTTTTGCCTCCATTCCTGCAATGTCTTGACCAAACAAAGTCTCGGCTGTGAAATTTCCAGTCTGTCCTTGATTAGTCCTTTGCCACAACATTTCAAACTCAGTTTGTGAATCGATTGAAGACCATTCTCTACGGCCACACATTTGTACCTCCTCTAGAGTTAATTGAGCTTTCAAGATTTGAGCGATTGCATTAGCTGCATCGAAAACACTCAGCCAAAATCTAGGCCTCCCCGTATTTTCTTTGCCAATCGCCCAATCTCGAAATTCAGAGGCCATCCATCGATCATCTCTGGTTGGTATCAAATCGTGTATAATCAGATTCTTGCCAATTACAATATCTGCCTCACTACCATCAAATGAAATTGAGAATCCAGAGCCTTCTTCAGATAAAATTGCTAAAGAATATTCTAGAAGGGTTTTGTTGCGAACCCGATGACTTTCTTCTTTTGCGATCACATCTATGTCCATAGATAGCAATTTGTCAACTACTAATTCGCCTAGCGAACAAGTTGCACCGATTACTAAAATCGCCATTATTACGAGGGATTAGTTCTATGTTGATATGTTTGCCCCTTGTCTTATTTTTCAATTGATTTTTTTAATTTTCAATTGGTTTTTTCAACTAATTTCAACAAATGTACTAACATTATGCGACACCAATTGAAAGTAAACTATTGATCGTGTCGTGAAAAATGAAATTAGTCTATTTCTCCAATTGGATACACGCGAATTATGCGTCAAACTCAATTGGAAAACCATTCTTTGATGGAGACAAGTATAATAGTCGTCACTAATGAGAGTGTAATGACCAAGAGACAATCGGTCAAGGAGATGGGAAAATGCCAAACAACGATTACGACATCCAGGAGTTACTCCAAAGGGATGTATACGTGAATGATACAAAGGTGGGTACGATCGTAGGAGAGAGACACCACCCGAACGAAGCAAGAGTGCGCTCTATGCGCATAATGGTGGAGCCAGGAGTCGCAGATGAATTCATGCGAAAGCCTGCAGAATTAGCACCATTACACAAGGAACTAATACACAGCATCCGCAATGATGGAGCAGTTAAGCTATCAAAATCAATGCGAGAACTTCAGCGCCGCTGGAGAAACACTGTGAGAATAGATGAGAAATTATACGCTCCAGACGAAATGATGGACCGAGCAGTACTAGACAACCAAGGCATGGAAATCGGAGTCATCACTGGCCTAGTGAAAATCAAGCGAACCTACCGAGCAGTAGTAGTCAAAACTAGAATCGGAGTGCAGATCCAGTATGGAATCGATGGCAACATCAACATTCCAATTACTGCATTGGCACGCACACGTGAGCGTTTAGATGAAGTAGTTTTATCGCGAACATTCGACAAGTTGCTTGGACTGCCGTCTTACCTGCAAGCCAACGACCCGGACGCAATAGAAGAGTGACCATACCGTCGTCTTTATGATGGGATGGCCGGTCGCCGACCTGCCTTTGCGCGGGTAGCTTAGTCGGCTGGAGCACCCGGCTGATAACCGGGAGGTCGCAGGTTCGAGTCCTGCCTCGCGCACCACTGAATCCTATTATAGCGTGATTTTTATCAAAATTATTCCTTCAAAGGGAGCATAGACTATTCCTTGGCATTGGGATAACCCTCATTTAGCCCCCTCGCAGGCCCTTACAACATGGTAGTGGTCTCGGGCAGCAACTCCCAGGCACTTGCAATCGACCTGGCTAACGAGCTAGGTTGGGAACATCATTCACTCGAAGCCAGACGATTTCCTGATTCGGAAGGATACATCCGGATTCCAGAAGAATCTATTGAAGCGGTTCGTAAAGAACCTGTAGTATTGGTTTCGAATACATTTCCTGATGCAGGGATTGTAGAAACATTACTTCTGTTAGAAGCTCTGCGTGATGTTAGAGAAGGACGTACAGAAAATTTGAAAGAAATCGGACCTCAAGAAATGGATCCTGTTGGCCCCGGAGTCATTGTGGCAATTCCATACTTCGGATATTCTCGACAAGATAAGCGGTTCCGACCAGGTGAAGCAATTAGTGCAAAAGCGATTGGCCGATTGCTATCTGCTCATTGTGATGGCATAGTGGTTTTCGATTTACATGCGCCTGCTGCATTAGAAGGTATGCCGATACCTGTTTCATTTACATCTGCAATGCCAGAAATCGCATCGCATTTACAAGATTTAGTTAAGCCGGATTTCATTCTGTCTCCTGACAAAGGTGCGATAGACAGGGCGAGTGCCGTAGCAGAAAATATTGGATTGCCATTTTCTTATCTTGAGAAAACAAGAATCGATGCACACACAATAGTTCACAAAGCCAAAGATTTGGATGTAGAGGGCAAGATTGTTGCAATCGTCGATGATATGATTGCCACCGGCGGAACGATATGCAAGGCAGCAGATGCTTTGCGTAGTCAAGGAGCCACCGAAATTCACGCCGCATGCACTCATGGATTATTCACCGGTGGCGCAATTGCGAGATTATCCAATCATGTCGACGGCGTGCATGCAACCTCCAGCCTATCAAATAGCAGAGCAGTCATCTCAGGCGGGCCTGCATTGGCTCGCGGTGTCCGTAAAATACTCGAAGAAATTTGATTAAGTCATAACTTTCTCAATCCGTGGTGTTTATATTCGCGAGGTCGTGCGCAGCGTTGCTTCACATAAGCATGAGAGTGATTTCAATGAGTGCACACGTGTCATTTGATACCCCTAACGATGTCGCAGACAAGATCTACGAGATGGTACAGGCGAACAACAACGGTAGAATGAAAAAAGGATCTAATGAGGTAACTAAGGCTGCAGAACGCGGTACTGCAAAGTTCATCATTATGGCAGAGGATGTTAATCCTCCAGAATTATTGGCCCACATACCACTAATCTGTGCTGAAAAAGGCATTCCTTTCGGATACGTACCTAGCCAAGAGTTCCTAGCAAAAGAAGCTGGAATGCCTGGCGGCGTGAAGACTGCCTCCCTAGCTATGCTTGAAGTATCAAAGGGTGCGCAAGAAAAATTCAACGAAGTTGTTGAGCTCGTAAAGGGGCTTTCCAACTGATACTATCTGGATTCGGAGGAATAAGAAATGTCTGAAGAACTCGGAGGATGGCCAGCAGAGGTCGTCGAAGTAGTAGGAAGAACCGGTATGACCGGAGAGGCTACTCAAGTTAAGGTGCGTGTTAATGATGCACCTAATCCACGTGACGTGGGCCGAATTATCACTAGAAACGTGATCGGTCCAGTTCGCATCGGTGATATTCTGATGCTACGCGACACTGGTAGAGAGGCTCGTAAACTCAACTATAGGTGATTAAAATGCCAGAACAAAGAATTTGCACTTTTTCAGGAGAAGTAATCGAACCTGGTACAGGATTAATGTTCATCCGTAGAGATGGCACAGTACAGTGGTTTGCTAACAGCAAGGCTCGCAAAAATGCGGTTAAGCTGAAGCGAAATTCACGCAAAGTCAAGTGGACTCGCCACTTTGTCAAGGGCGGCGTTTGATCTCAAACAACTCTGTTGTTTCATCGCTGCGCTCAAATAGGGCTTGCCAGTCGGCCACATTGGTGGAATTAGTATGGAGACTACCTATGTCATGGTAAAGCCTGATGGCGTGCAGCGCGGACTGGTTGGAGAAATCATTCAGAGATTTGAAAGAAAGGGATTACAATTAGTTGGGCTAAAGCAAGTCATAGCTAGTGAAGAAATTGCGAAGACGCATTATGCAGTTCATGC
>QQSA01000009.1:0-7758 GCA_003602535.1 Candidatus Poseidoniales archaeon | reverse complement strand
AATGGTCGTGAAGCTGCTCCAGGAACTATTCGTGGAGATTTCGGAATGGATATTGGATACAATATGATTCACGGATCAGATGCACCTGAAACAGCAGAATTCGAGTTGGGACTTTGGTTCCCAGAAGGCGTTAACGATTGGACCCAAGATAGTCAATCTTGGGTTTATGAGTGATTTTAAACGCCAATTGAAAAATTAAAAATCCAATTGGAGTTTTTAACATGTCTGAAGAAGGAGATGGCCAAGAAACCACTCCTGAAAATACGGAGAAAAACTTAGGTTGGCAACGTCAACCAATCGTAGCCGTGCTTGGACATGTAGACCATGGTAAGACCAGCGTCTTGGACCATTTCAGATCATTGGGAAGTGAAAGGCAAGCCAGTGTAATGGACCGTGAAGCCGGCGGCATCACCCAACACATTGGAGCAACTGAAGTTCCTGCAAAAGTTCTGAATGAGACTTGCGCCCCTATGACCGGCGGTAAAGATTTCAAAAGCCCTGGTTTACTATTCATCGACACCCCCGGGCATCAATCATTCACAAGTTTACGCAGTAGGGGTGGAGCTTTAGCTGACATTGCAATCTTAGTAGTTGATGTGATGGAGGGTCTACAACCCCAGACAATCGAAAGTCTGAGAATTCTAAGAGACAAGAAGACTCCTTTCGTGGTCGCTGCCAACAAGGTTGACAGGATACATGGATGGAGAACTAAACAAGGACGCTCATTCATCGAATCATGGGCTAACCAAAGAGAGGATGTACAGCAATATTTCGAAGAGCGCTATTGGAAACTTCTGGGCCAGTTTAGTGAACATGGATTCAATATTGAAAGATATGACAAAATCCGTGATTTCAAATCTAACTTGGCAATGGTCCCATGTTCTGCAAAAGATGGAGAAGGCCTACAAGATCTACTCACAGTCACTGTTGGACTCGCAGAAAGATTCCTTGATGAAAGATTACGAGATACCTTAGGTGAAGGTGAAGGAACCGTGCTTGAAATGAAAGACGAAAGAGGCCTAGGTAAAACAATCGATGTTATTCTCAACAGAGGAGAACTCAATGTTGGAGATAGTATTACTCTGGTAGGAGCCAAGGGGCCATTCACAACGCACATCAAAGGCATGTTTAGACCGAAAGGAATGTCTGAAATGCGTGATGCAGGCGATCGATGGGAAGCTTGTGATAATGCAGTTGCAGCATGTGGATTGAAGATTGTTGCACCAGGACTCGAAGATATCCTAGCAGGCACTACATTGCGTCAAACAAATGATTCTGAATCGAAAGCAATCGCTGAAGTAGAGGCAAGAAAAGAAGCCTCTATTTCAGTTGATATCGCCGAAGAAGGTGTTGTGATTAAAGCGGATACCGTAGGTGGATTAGAGGCATTAGCCTTTGAGTTAAATAAGATTGAAATTCCTATCCGAATGGCAACAATCGGGCCTGTGAATAAAAGAGATATAATCACTGCTCAATGCGCTGAAGACCCATTGAATCAGATCATTCTAGGGTTTTCGGTTAAAGGTAATTCAGAAGTTCAACCTCGACTTGAAGGCCCAGATGCTGAGATTAAATTCATCGATGCAGACATCATCTATCGGATTTTAGAAGAGTTCGAAGAATGGAGAGAGGCCACTAAAGCAGAAATGGAAGCTGCCGCAAGAGAGAATCTTGTTTACCCTGGTCATTTACTATACCTCAAAGACCACACATTCAGGAATAAAGGTCCTGCTATTGTTGGAATGCGAGTATTGGGCGGAAGGGTGCATGTTGGTCAAAAGATCATGAAATTAGATGGAACCGCTGTTGGACAAATCAAAAGTTTGCGAACTCGAGCAAGTGAGGAAGTAAAACAAGGAAACCAAGGAGAAGAACTAGCGGTAGCGGTAATGGGCCCTACCGTTGGCCGTCATATCGATGAAGGAGACGAATTCTGGGTAGACATTCCCGCCTCTCATGCTAAACGATTGAGGAAATTAGAACTCACTCCCATCGAAGAAGAGATTTTGGAAGAAATTACACGCCTACATCGCAAGCAGGACCACTTTTGGGGCAGATAATTAGCTCAAAATCTCCTGATTATTGACGACTTTTTTACGCAATACCTTGAAGTATGGAACTGACTGGTTCCCTCATGTACCACGAGGTGCTATTACCATGAATGCAGGATTCCAAGCAGGCGCACCAGCAGGTGACCACCGTACTAAGGACCTAATTGCAACTGTTTCTTCAATTGCAAACTCACTGATGGGAGAGGTCTCAAAGGTAATTATCGGTAAAAACGAAAATCTACGAAGAGTAACTGTCGGTATTCTATCTAACGGAAACATGTTGTTAGAAGATTTCCCAGGACTTGCTAAGACTCTACTTTCGAACACTTTCGCACAAGCTCTGGGTTGTAAATTCAAGCGTGTGCAGTTCACTCCTGACTTGCTGCCGAGTGACATCATGGGGACCTACATGTACGATCAGAAGTCTGGTGAATTCAAACTTCGTGCAGGACCTCTATTCTCAAACATTCTTCTAGCGGACGAAATTAACCGTGCTCCACCAAAGACACAGGCTGCATTGCTTGAAGCTATGGAAGAGAAGCAAGTTACAATCGAAGGTATAACCCACAAATTACCTGCTCCGTTCGTTGTACTGGCTACGCAGAACCCTATCGAACAAGAGGGTACATATCCACTTCCTGAAGCACAGATGGACCGTTTCTTGATGAAGATGAGTATGGGTTACCCTGACCGTGCTGAAGAGAAAGCTATTCTTGCACGACGTAAACTTCGTGGAAAAGATAAGCACGATGTCGAACAGATTACTTCTCCTAAGAAGGTAGTTGCAATGCAGAAAGCATTGGAAACAGTACATGTCGATCCAGCAATTCTATCTTACATTGTCGAGATTGTCCAAAGAACAAGAGAAGACCACCGTGTGGTAAATGGAGCATCTCCTCGTGCTAGTCAGTCGCTTTTCAAGACCGGGCGTGCTGCTGCTGCAGTAGATGGTAGAGACTTTGTAATACCTGATGACATCAAGGGAATCGCACTACAGATTATTTCTCACAGAATTGTTATGAAACCTGAAGCAAAGATTCGTGGAATTACTGGAATGCACATTGTTCGTAAGATCCTCTCCGAGGTTCCGGTTCCTGTCATTCAACAGGGATGATTACTACTCGATGAATGCGACTCTTTACAGAGGGTCGCCCATCTCGATGGTCACAGCAGATGATTTTGAGGGGCTTGAGATGAATCCGTACAAGATGGTAGTAGCAGTGGCAAACCAGAAAGGTGGCTGTGCTAAAACGACAACTGCGGTTAATTTGGCAACTGCTTTAGCCAAGGGGTCAAAGAAATTCAAAGTACCTCCAGCAAAGGTTTTGCTTATCGATTTAGACCCCCAGGGCAATTGTGCAACTTCTTTTGGAGTTGAGAAAAAGAAAATCAAAAAAACTGCATATGATTTGCTTGTGAATGATAGTGGAGAAGATCTGCCATTAATGGAAGAATACCTCATCTCCCCCGAACAAATTACTGATTCAATGAGGAAGGCATGGTCAAAGAGAAATGAAAACTCTAAACGAATTCCTGAAGATTTAGGAATCGAGAATCTTTGGCTTCTTCCAAGCGATATACACTTGTCTGGAGCAGAGATTGAACTCAGTCACCGAATTGGGCGAGAAACCAGACTTAGAGAAGCTCTAGCGCCAATTATCGACCAATTTGATCATATCATTATCGATACACCTCCATCGTTAGGCCTACTATCGATTAACGCTCTATGTGCTGCCAACTGGGTATTCATTCCAGTGCAAGCAGAATACTATGCTCTGGAAGGTTTTAGCATGCTGATGAACAGTGTGAAGATGATCCAAAAGAGAATAAATCGGAATTTGAAAATATTTGGTGTTGCGATGACTATGGTTGACATGAGATCGAAACTGTCACTACACGTTTGCAATGAAGTTCAATCAAAAATACCGAGAAAGGTATTCAAAACACCAATCAGAAGATTGGCTAAGGTTGCTGAAGCCGCATGGACTGGCGCTCCTACAGTGATATTGAATAAACCAAGTAACAGTGGTGCAGGCGCAGGTAGTAAGGAATACTGGTCGCTAACGAAAGAATACCACGAAAGAGTACAAGAGATGAGAAGACAATTTGGCGTGACTGAACATCCTAGGCTACTACTAGAAAAGCAGGGCCGGACTTACTAATTTATTCGTAAAACATCTCTGAAAATACCTTCACGACGCGTGGTATTCAAGTAGTCTATAGTTCCAAGGAAGTTCATGACAGGCGAAGGAATGACCTCCGTTAGTGTAAGTTATGAAGTTAGAAGACAATTGAATACCCTCCGTACAATGGATGGACACCGTAGTGTCGATTCATTCATTTCAGAACTAATTCGTGCCCATAAATTGAGTAAAATGAATGGTGAATTGGAAAATCTACGTTCACAGATGAAAGAGGTTGCTGATGTCAATGCTGAGCATTTAGTACAGCGGTTAAACCTAGCTCCATTCCAAGTCTGAGGTGAGTTCATGGATTGGAGACCATCCGGATTTATGCTTTCTACCAAAGATTTAGTGCATGCTATTTTCGATGGCAATAGTGATGCTGGAAAATTGTTAGTAAAGGCGACAATGGGAGAGATAGAATTGTTTTCAGCACCTAAGAGTTGGAATGCAATTCTCTGGTTGATTACTAATACTTTGAAAGCAGATGGAGTACCAGTTTACACCGGTTCACAATTGGGCGAATTGAAAGCATCACTTCCAATTGTTTGGCGTGCAGATTGATTACTTGCCTTGCTTAGAGAGCCACTCTGCTCCATACCATTTCCATTGTTCCATGGTCCAGCCTTCAGGAAGTCCTTCTGCAGGCAGAGGAGGTGTTGTTGGCGGCTGGTTTTGTGGTACTTGCGCTGCTTTTTCAGCTTCTTCTTGAACGGTGGTCTGTGGAGGCAGTCCTGCCAACTCTTCTAATGAGGCTGATTCTTCCATAACCTCTGTGGTCTCAGAAACCTGATCCCCCTTAATGTCAATATCAGCGAATCCTAGGTCTACTCCATCATCACTTTCTTCCAATGCCATCGGTTCAACATCATCATCCCAGAACTTGTCAGAGTCGACCCCTCCGGCCGCAGATAATCCCGCTTTGCCTTCCAATGCTTCTTCTTCAGCACTATTTTCACCATCGGTTAATGGTATGCCATATGTCTTGATCAATGCACGACGGCGTCGACTTTTACCTACTGATGCATATATCATCAAGACAGCCACTATGATTACGAATGCTGCTCCAAGAAATGGAGCCACTTCCTTAACTGCAGAGAGATAGATATTCTCATCATCTTCTGGATTAGCATTTTCACTTCTCTTCCATTCATAATAATCTAAGGTTTCTTCGTCATCTGACAAATCTAACAAATAATTTTGATAGTCGACATCTCTAACACCAAGACACATTTCAGATTCATCTGATGTATCGATTGAGCAATAATCTTCTTTGGTTTGTATCAACCTGTTTGTATCATCAAAATCTTGGCTTTTTCCAACTTTATCTCCATCTGAGTCAATATAGTCTCTAGCGTCGTTTGGAAGATTATCATTATCATTAGCGAAACCATCGCCATCATCATCAATACATCCGAATTTATCGATTACTACATAGTTCGGAGTTAGTGAACCGTCAGCAGCTAGTTCGGGAACGTATGCATCGGTAGAGTTTCCAGGAATCGTTGGACATGAATCCGCTTGGAACCCTGATAGATTGTCACCATAACCATCTCCGTCAGAATCAGACCACTGACTAGCATCTCTAATGAAAAAGTCAGCACCATTTTCCGTTGTCCATTCATCATCTGTTGGATCAGAATATCCGTCTCCATCAGAATCTCGGCATCCCTTGCGGTCAATTGTAGAGAAGCCGTTTTCATTAGGACAGTGATCTCCATTAGTACCTGAAATATTGTCGCCAAAGCCATCGAAATCTGAATCTACCCATTGTGTAGGGTCATTAGGATATCTGTCTCCTAATTCGGCATTGGTGATATCTCCAAATCCATCCCCATCAGAATCAGACCACTGAGTATTGTTTAACGGGAATGCATCGGAATTATTCCCATCT
The DNA here is from genome assembly GCA_003602535.1 of Candidatus Poseidoniales archaeon. Classification (GTDB taxonomy): domain Archaea; phylum Thermoplasmatota; class Poseidoniia; order Poseidoniales; family Poseidoniaceae; genus MGIIa-K1. Next base: position 1,630 of record QQSA01000009.1, on the reverse strand, counting down.
GGGTTATCCCCATATCCATCACCATCTGTATCATTCCATTGAGTAAAATCAGACGGGAAAAAGTCAGGATTATTTCCATCAGGATTATCTCCATACCCATCACCATCTGTATCGACACTTTGGGTATTATCAAATGGGAAGGCATCTAGGCTATCAGTAGTTAAATCTCCATCTGTATCCAAATCGAATAATCTGATTTGGGAAGACGTTGAAAAGGTTGTAACTACGTATAGCTCACCTTCAGTACCATAAGAAGCGAATATTACTCTACCTTGTGAGGAATAATCGTTATCTTCAGTAAAAGTACTATCATCAATGACATGCAAATGACCATTTTGTGCTCCAACTAGGATTTTGCCATCGTCAGCAATTGTAATCGATAAAATTGTTTCACCGCTTGATATCGAGGTTGATTCGAATGTCCAATCATCAAAATCATATCTAAACAAATCACCATTTGCACACCCGACTATGATATTTCCACTACCATCATTGACTATTATTGTAGGATAAGAATTGAAGTCAGCTAAGCTCGTTTCTAAATCTCCACTTTGTGATGTTACTTTTACAAGATTGTCCCTTCCACCCGTAACTATTCGATTTTCGGAAATAATTGTCATTGCTGTCATAGCAGTATTGTGGCTAGGAGTAGCAGTACCGGTCCAGACCCCTAAATCATATTCTTTGGCTCTACGTTCTCCACCATAGTAACCAAACCACAGATCACCTTCTGTGTCCCAGACGACATAATCAACAGAGCTTGAACTATTGTAACTGGAAGTTATAGTTCTGGATTGAGTATTAACGATATACACTCCTTTAGAGTGGGCTACGGCTACTTGTAGCCCTGTAGAATCAATCGTAGCTGAGTTCGCTGTAGCATTCAATTCAATCGACCACTGGGTGATTAATTCACCACCTCCCCAGAAATGTTCAGATAGATTACCGCTTGAAGTTAGAGTTACAACTGTTGATGATGATGTAAATGACATATGGACTAAACGACCGTCCATTGTGTCGACTGGCCCAACATATAACAGGTTATTTTCTGCATTAGCAGTAGGTATTGCAGGCAACAATAAAATCGCTAGAAGAACTGCTAAAACTTTCCTCATAGGTATACCCAGTAATCGATGCCCTATCAATCGCTCGGAGTATAGCGTTTGATTAAATCACGAATCATCGTTATCTGAATCGATGTTCAGAGAGACATCTGGTGAAGATACTGGGTTGAGTTTTCTTATTGGTTTCAGCATAGCTTCTTCAACTGGCTTATTTTCACTACTTGGTTTCATTCCTGGTTTGGAAGATGGAGGTGGTCCTCTTCTTTTTGCAGGTGTTAACACTTTGACGGTTACTGGTTTTAGGATCGCTGTCTTTTGTTCAGACGCAACTTCTAATTTCTTAATAGGAACCAACATTGTAGTCTCTTGAACTGGCTCTAGTTCATCTTCCATTGCCTCATCTAGAGCTTCTTCCAGAACATCATGCATACTATCTGTTTCAGGAACTACAGTTGGTATCTCCTCTTCGACTGCAGCTTCAATTTCCAATTGTTCTTCTGCTACAATATCCTCAACCTTTGGCTCGAGAACTGGTGCAGAAATTTGCGGTGCTGAAACGATGTTAT
>QQSA01000089.1:11685-12525 GCA_003602535.1 Candidatus Poseidoniales archaeon | reverse complement strand
CGTATGCACTACAACTACCCTCGTGTAGGTGGGGTCAAGAGAGACATACCTATCGGATGGGCAAATCGTTTGAAGGCTAAAGTCAAACTCTTTGAAAACAGAATAAATGAATACGAGATGCTACTGGATGAATCTACTATTTGGCTAGTCAGACTACAAGGAGTTGGTTATGCTACTGCTGAAGATCAAATCAATGCAGGAGTAACTGGGCCAAATATTCGAGCAGCGGGAGTTAACACCGATGCTAGATGGACAAATCCATACTCGGTTTACGACGAAGTAGATTGGGAGCCGGCAGTCGAAAAGCCGACCAGTGTCAAAGGTGCAGATTGTTATGATCGCTATCGTGTCAGAATGGAAGAGATGAGGCAATCATGCCGAATGCTCTTGGACGCTATCGACAAGATACCTGGTGGCGCAAATACTCACTACCAGCCGGGAGATGAGATGATCTACACCAAGGCTCCAACTCGTGCACCAGAAGGCGCAACTGGATTCAGTACTTACGAGTGTACACGTGGAGTATCCAACTTCTACATTCAAGGTGGAGGAGATGGCCGTGGAAAGAATCCATACAGAGTATCAATTCGTTCACCGATGTTCATTACAATTCCTTATGTTGCCAAGACAATGATTGGTTACAAAGTCGCAGATATACCTGCAATCATGGGAAGTTTCGACCCATGTATCGGGGAGACAGATCGCTGAGGTGATTATGATGGATGATTGGTTAGGACTTCACGATTTCATTTACTACCGCACCCGAGAAGGCGCATGCTGGTTGTTCGAGGACACATTCCTCGAATCCTCGTCCAACGATATCGCATTCTTCGTTTACAC
>QQSA01000089.1:6648-11651 GCA_003602535.1 Candidatus Poseidoniales archaeon | reverse complement strand
ATGCTTTCAATGTTCATGATATTGTGGATAGAGCGTAAATTCTACGCTCGTGTCAATGATCGCCGTGGAGCAACCACTGCTCTAAGATCGCTATGGGTCGGAGAGAATGGCGTTACTGCTGGAAAATGGTGGGATATGATTCCATATGGTCTTGGAAGACCAATCGGCGCAATCAATGGCTGGTTAAACAAAGTCGCAGGGAACTCAGGTCACAAGCATGAAATGGTCAACAGAGTAGGTAACCGTTCATGGTACGGTGTTACGATATTCCCTGGTTTCTTCCAGAATATTGCAGATGGTATGAAATTCCTGACCAAGGAACACATGGTCCCATCACGTGCAGACAAAGTTATTTTTGAACTCGCTCCATTCCTAGTAATTTCATCCACAATTATGATTCTAGGTATGATTCCTCTTTCAAGCGGAATATACGGTGCTAATCCTGAATTATCGGTCTTATTCGCGTTCGCAATCTTCGGAATTGCACCGTTGGGAGTATTCTTTGCAGGATGGTCTTCTAACAACAAATACACTCTACTTGGTGGAATCAGAAGTGCTGCACAATTAACTGCATATGAAATCCCACTTCTTCTATCAATCCTTGGAGTTTGTATAATGGCAGGTTCCTTCAATTTCCTAGAAATAGTTCACTTCCAGCATTCATCAGGAACATGGCTATTTTTCTTGATGCCTCTTGGTGGAGTTCTCTTCCTTGTCAGTATGATAGCTGAGGTAGAGAGAATTCCATTCGACATGCCAGAAGCGGAAGCAGAACTGGTAGAAGGATGGTGGACTGAATACGGAGGTATGAGATTCGGACTTCTATTCGCTGCTGAATACATGCGTGTTTACGCTGCAAGTATTCTATTCGCTCACTTCTTCTTAGGAGGATGGCACGCACCGTTCGCTGGAACAATTGGCTCTATACCTTACCTAGGAGAAGCATGGTTAGCAATTCCTGGAATAATTTGGACTCTTCTGAAGGCTTGGTTCATCTTTACAGTAGTATTCGTTTGGGCAAGAACTGCGCTACCAAGAATTAGAACAGATCAGATTCTAGAGTTTGGATGGAGAATGCTACTACCGTTAGCGGTACTTCAAGTGGTTCTTTCATTGGTATACAGGCTATACTTCTTTGATGTAGGGACACTTTCAGACACAACCGCAGGCGGTTGGTCATGGGACTTAACAATTCTAGAATACACTATACCTTGGGGATTACCTATCTTGACTACTTTGTTTTGGTTGGGTGTATTCATTGTTCTAATGAAAGACGAGAACACTGATGAGAATGAAGAACGAATGTATCACATTCGNACGATGACTCCTGCGGGAACGCACACTGCAGGAAAGGAGTGAGGTGAAAATATGGCATCACATCCACATGGAAAACCGAATTTTAGAAACCTATTTTGGTACCCGTTTAAGATAACTGGATTGACTGTATTGAGAACTTATGACTTCATAGGTCGCCGATTCTCAAGCGGCTATCACAACACGACTCATCCCGAATTCGTGGATGATGGAGCGCTTGCTCGCGCTGAGAAAACAAAGCACATCAACGATGTATCTGCAAACCAATACACCCCTGATCGATCAAGTACAGATCTTACTCCAACAATTTGGAAACCTCAAACTGTCAATTATCCTTACGAGAGGATAGAAGAGATTGAACCTTGGCTTTTCGTTCCAGGAAATTACAATGGAAGAATTGGAGTAATTTGGGAAACTTGTACCGCATGTAAGATGTGTGTGAATGTATGTCCTAACTCTTGTCTTCACATGACTACTGAACTACGAGTGGATGTATTGGATAGTGCTGAGGGAGAATGGGAAGGCTACGGCGCTGAAATCGAAGTTGGTAAGTTTGCAGCTGTGGAAAAACCAGAAGTTGCAGAAGAAATGGAATCATTCATCTTAGAAACTGCACATGCAGATGCTCCACATGAGTGGAGATTTGGAGAAGTACTAGATCTAACAGGTGATAGTGCTAGAATGCGTTGGAATGACAACGGCCAAGAAGACATCGTTGCACTAGAATCTCTATATCCGGCAGATGACCAAATTGTTTCTGGAAGAATCGATTTAGGTCGCTGTATGTTCTGTGGACTTTGTATGGAAGCATGTAATTTCACATCTTTCTTCATGACAAACGAGTATGATGGCATGTCTGGATTTACTCGACAAGATCTTTGGATGGATGCAAGTAGAACAAGAGTCCTAGTTGGCGATCATCAAGAAGCAGTTGATGCTGAACTTGCAAAGAGAGCAAGTAAAGAGCGTGACAAGAGAGCCAAGAAGGCTGCTAAAGCAGCTGCTGGGGAGGCATGAACATGGATCTAGGCATGTATCTAGAAACCGGGATGTTTTTCCTAATGAGCACCATTGTAATCGGAGGAGCGCTTGGTCTCGTTTACATGCAAAGAGTGGCACATTCAATGATGTGTCTTATTTTCTGTTTCATGGGAGTTGCAGGAATTTTCATTCTTATGGGTGCTGAATTCTTAGCAGTAGTACAGATTCTAGTTTACTTAGCCAGCGTTATGTTGGTTGTTCTATTCGGTATAATGCTGACTAGAAGGCAAATATTGGAGGAGGATTTCGAATGAGACTACTTTCTAATCTTGCAAGAGTTGGTTTGGTATTCTTAGGTGCCGTATTGGTTGCCGCTGTTTCAGCTGATGTTGTTTGGGAAGATTCTTCAGATGAAGTTTTGACTACCAGTGATCTTTCTTCCGCTTTATTCGGGGATTGGGCATTACCTCTTCTCGCACTTGGCTTCTTGATGGCAATGGCCATGGTAGGTGCAGCTTACCTTGTTCGAGACGAGCGTCTTGTGAATCTTGAATGGGAACTCACTGGAGGTGAAAAAGAATGATCGATCCAGCATGGGTATCTGGATTAGCAGCCATTTTGTTCATCATAGGACTATGGGGCGCATTTAGCAGAAAGAATGCAATTGTTGTTCTGATGTGTATTGAATTGATGCTTAACGCAGTAAACTTACAATTCGTAGCAGCTGCAAGCCATTGGGGTGACGTAACAGGATGGGTTTACGCTGTGTTCGCAATAGCTATTGCGGCAGCAGAGGTTGCTATTGGATTAGCAATATTCCTCTCAATGTACGGACAGCACGAGACGATTTCTCTCGATGAGGTAAATCTGTTGAAAAACTGAGGTGATATCATGAGTGAATCCGGAATCATCGATTATGCAGTACTAATACCTCTATTGCCAATGTTGGCTTTCCCAGTAATTTTGTTCCTAGGCAAAGTCTTCAATGGAACTCCAACATGGGTTAAGAATGTCAAGGAAGGCGGAATTATTGCTTTGACAGTCATGGGTGCAAGCCTTATCCTTGCGCTTTTGGTAATCAAGGAACATTTACACCATGTTGGAACAGCTAATGTTTTCACATGGTTTGAATCCTCATGGTGGAACCCTGAGACTGGCGCAATTACCACCAAAGTGTTTGGAGTTGGAATTTACATAGATCACCTTACAGTGATGTTGCTATTTGTTGCAGCATTCCTTTGTTTCCTGATCAATATATTCTCTATTGGGTACATGAATACTGACCCAATCAATGATAATAGAAACCATAGATTCTATGCCGAGTTTGTATTATTCTGTAGCGGAATGTTAGGAATGGTACTTGCAGACTCATTCCTTTGGCTATTCATATTCTGGGAATTGATGGGACTTTGTTCATATCTCTTGATTGGATTTTACTATGAAAGGCCAAGTGCTGCTTATGCAGCCAAGAAGGCTTTCCTTACTACAAGAGTAGGGGATGTATTCTTGGTGATTGGTCTAGTAATGCTATGGAATTTATTCGATGGACACCTTGACTATGCATATGTCTTCAATGAAGAAAACATCGCAGCAGTCAACCCAGGAGACTTGCAAATAGCATTGGGAATGATGTTTATCGGTGCTGTTGGTAAATCTGCACAATTCCCTCTACATGTTTGGTTGCCAGATGCTATGGAAGGGCCAACACCTGTTTCTGCACTTATTCACGCAGCAACAATGGTTAACGCTGGATTATATCTTGTTGCTAGAATGTTCCCATTCTTCGGTGGAGCCGAACTCGGTGCACTTTCAACGCTAGCGATTATTATCGCATGTATAGGTGGAATCACTGCAGTAATGGCAGCATTAATCGCTTTCGTTCAAATGGATTTGAAGAAAGTTCTAGCGTATTCAACAATGAGTCAGTTAGCTTACATATTTACTGGATTAGGTTCAGCACTTTGGTTTGCTAACAATGGATACGACAAGTTAGCAGCATTTGCAATGGGGGCATCTCTATTCCACCTATTCAACCATGCAATGGCGAAAGGAATGCTCTTCATGGCTTCTGGTTCTGTAATACACGAGATGCATCATGCACATCACGAAGTTGCTCATCATGGTCATGATGACGACCATCATGATGACGATCATCACGATGACTTCGATGCGCAGTCTATGGAAAACATGGGCGGATTAGCAAGTAGAATGCCAATTACCGCAACAGCAATGTTCTTTGGAAGCATGTCAATTATTGGAATACCATTCATTGGAGGCTTTTGGTCAAAGGAAGGAATTATCTCCAGTGCTTGGCAAGTCGCTTTGAAAGAACCAATTTTCTTACTACCTGCAATGTTGGTATTGATCGGCGCAGGAATGACTGGGTTCTACATGTCTAGAATGTGGTTCATGACTTTCGCAGGTAAGCCAAAGACTGAAGTTGCTGAAAAAGTACACGAACAGACACCATGGATTCCAATTCCATTAGTCGTGTTGACCTTCATGACATTAGGAGCGTTCGTTCTTGCTGGAATGCATGTAGGTTATTGGTTAGGTGACTTTGAATCAGGCCACTACACCAACTTCTTCGATGGCATAGGTTCCGAAATGGAGCATGTCTTCCTAAACCATGATCCATTCTTGATGATACTGACCTATGTTGCCATCGGACTATCTCTAATTCTTGGACCATCATTCGCTATGGCTCT
>QQSA01000089.1:0-6515 GCA_003602535.1 Candidatus Poseidoniales archaeon | reverse complement strand
TTGCACAAGCGGCTACATTTCGATGATATCTATGATGCAGCAATGATGAAGATTGTAGTAGGGTTTGCAAACCTTTCAGCCATATTTGATTCCAGATTCATTGATGGAGTAATCAAGACAATTGAATCAACAAGCCAAGAGGTTTCAAGAAAAGTTCGTTCATTAACAACTGGTAGCGCTAGAGATTACATCATGATGACTGCGCTCGGAACGTTGTTAATTTTCATGATACTATGGGGGGTGGCTTGATTGGGTAACAATCAGAGTCTAGATATTAAGAACAAAGAGTTCATGTTAGTAGGTGGCCTATTGGTTGTTGTAGCAGGCCTAATGGCCTTCTTCCCTTCAATGGACGATTCATCTTCAACAGATTGGATAAGTATTCCATTAGTTGGATTCCCTATCGTTGTAAGTTGTATTCTGTTAGCATTTGCAAGCCAGGAATCTCGAGCAAGAAAAGAGATTCTAGCTACACCGATTCGTCTATTCACATTGTGTGCTTCATTGATACCATTAGCAATTTCAACTGCTTTATTCTTTGATTGGTTAATCTTAGTTGATTGGGATTTGATGTATAACGAATACGCTCTTGAGAAAGAGTATATTTGGATTGAAACTATTGGAGTTTCTTGGCATGTGGGAATGGATGGTTTATCCTTCCCAATGGTTTGGCTGACCACATTCCTAGTTCCAGTCACTATCATCATGACTTGGGAAGAAAAGGATGGAGCAACCTACCATCCTCTTCTATTGATGATGGGTGGCGCTTTGATTGGAGTATTCGTGGCACTGGATCTATTCTTGTTTTACGTATTTTGGGAATTGACATTGATTCCAATGTTCTTCTTGATTCTAAAATGGGGTGGTAAGGACCGTCGATACGCAGCTCAGAAATTCTTCATCTACACATTCTGTGCTTCTGTAATTATGCTACTTGGTTTGATCACACTATACTTCTTGCAGCCAGAATCTAGTGGATCAGGATACGGAACAGTAACCGGGCGTACCTTTGACATGACAGTGTTGTTTTCTAATGCAAATGCAATGAACATGGGAGACAATGTATTCCTTGGCAAAGAGATGCAATATATTCTGTTTGCAATGCTAATGATTGGATTCTTGGTAAAGTTACCAGCAGTTCCATTCCATACTTGGCTACCTGATGCTCACGTTCAGGCGCCTACTGGTGGTTCAATGCTACTAGCAGGTGTAATGCTAAAGATGGGTGCATACGGAATGTTGAGAATCCCTATCGCAATATTCCCTGACGCATTGATATTCTATCAAGACATAATCATGATTATTGGTTTGGTCTCACTTGTTTGGGGAGCAGTTGTTTGTCTCGGCCAGACAAACCTAAAACGCATGGTTGCTTATTCTTCTGTATCTCACATGGGAGTAATTCTTCTAGGAATTGCAAGTATGCAACCTATTGGATATGCGGCGGCTCTATTCATGATGTTCGCACACGGAATAATTTCTCCAATGCTTTTCGCAGTATGTGGTGCTTTCAAACACCATTATCATTCGATGGAAATAGGTGCTATGCGAGGAATGGCAAAATGGTCACCATTCCTAGCAGTATACATGATGTTTGCATGGATGGCAAGCCTTGGTTTGCCTCTACTTGCAGGATTCGTTGCAGAACTGATGGTTATGATTGCATTCTGGCCTGAATACGGTTGGTGGATCTTACTGCCAGGATTTGTTCTTGCAATTACTGCAGCGTACTACCTTTGGTCTATGCAACGCACTATCTTCGAAGGAGGGGACGAAGGTCAACCGCCAGAATCTCTGAATGGAGAAACACCTCCTGACATTACCCTGCCAGAAAATATTGGTATGATCATTCTTGCATTATTTACCGTGATATTCGGTATATTCCCGTTCATTGCTCTGGGAATGATGGATGATTGGACTGTAGCCCTCTTCGAGGGTGTATTCAATCGAGGAGGGATCTGAATGAGCGACAAGACAGTGGAAGTTTTCTCTACAGATTTCTGGCAGGCATTCGCTCCAGAATTGGTTCTTGTGTTCGGTCTAGTTCTAATCTTCATAATTCCAAACCTAGGAAATTCAAAGTTCCGTATTCCATTAACCAAAGTCAAGGTTCCTTGGTTCTTAGGTGGGCGTAGATTCAAACTTACAGGCTCTCCTGCAATACCTGGTATGCTTGCTACTGCAACTTTGTTTACCGCATTAGGAATGATGGTTATTGAGACCATTGATGGTAATAGTTCAGCGACTACTGTAACAAGTGGAGATGTTGTTTTGTTACAAATCGACAATTTCTCAAGACTGTTTGAGATAATTTTCTTAGCAGCGGTATTACTTGCATCTATGGCTAGTTTGGATAGAGTTCCAGCAAATACATTCGCTGGTAAGAAATCATTGAATGAGATGTATGATAATCGTCGTCAAGCCGATTTCTATATTCTAATGCTAACTACTGCACTGGGAATGTGTACTGTTGCTCTAGCCCAAGATTTGTTTGTACTATTTGTTGGTCTAGAGCTTGCTAGTTTAGCTACCTACGTCTTGGTAGGATTCCACAAGGAATCTAAGGCGGGTGCTGAATCAGGAGTCAAATATTTCATTGTAGGTTCTGTTGCTAGTGGAATTGGATTATACGGGCTATCACTACTTTACCTGGAGTTTGGAAGCTTACAATTGGCAACTTTATCTGCAAATTGGGAAAATGGTAGCATCTTAGGAACCATTGCTCTTGGTTTAGTTTTGGTAGGATTTGGCTTCAAGGTAAGTGCTGCTCCGTTCCACTTTGCAGCACCAGATGCATACGCAGGAGCGAATTCACCTGTTGCGGGTGTTCTTGCTACTGCTTCCAAAGCAATGGGGATGATTGGATTAGTAAGAGTGCTGTTAGTGGTCGCTTTACCTGGTTCTGAATCCGATGAAAGCGCAGTATGGTTGTATACTTTAGCAACTTTATCTGTAGTCACGATGACTTGGGGTAACTTAGCTGCGTTAGGATCTAAAAATCCAAAACGTATGCTAGCATATTCTTCAGTTGCTCACGCAGGATACATGATGGCTGCACTTACTGCAGTTGGTGCCTGGAAGTGGGGTGAAGTCGATGCTCCAGCAGAATATGCTGAAGCAATAGTTGCAGCAGTTCTCTTCCACCTATTTGTTCTAGTTGCATTCAAGCTCGGTGCATTCCTCGTACTTGCTCTACTTGAGATGGAAGGTGGAGCCAGTAGGTTATCTGCTCTATCTGGATTAGCAAAAAGAGACCCTCTAATCGGCACTGCAATGTTCATCTTCATGCTTGCTCTTGCAGGTGTCCCTCCATTAGCAGGGTTCATGTCGAAATTCTTGGTTGTAGCAGGAATTGTTTCCGCTAGTATTGGTGAACTATCAACAAATGGTTCGGTATCATTCTCAGAACTTCATTGGATTTGGTGGTTAGCATTGGCTATGTTCATTAACAGTGCAATTTCAGTATTCTACTACTTACGAATCGGAGTTGTAATGTTCCTAGATGTGCCTGAAGAAGGACGTCGCAAGCCACTACCTTATGGGGCATCTATTCGAATGGCAATATGGATCTGTTTGGTGGCAACAATTATTCTTGGATTATCAGGTGATACGCTAATCGATATGTGCTACCGTGCAGCGGAGAGCCTAAATCTAGGCTGAAATTAGTATCAGCCTTCAAGTAGGAAGGGCTTTTGGAACAAGTTATGGGCCGTAGGCGTGAAGAGAGAGTAGACGAGGAAGAATTAGCTCGTCTAATGGGATCTATCGAGGGTGAATCCTCCAAGATTCGAGTCAAGATGCCCAATACTAAAGTCAATGAAATGTTTGCAATTGCTGAACAGATACTTGGCGGTCGTAGAGTTACTGTTCTTTGTGCTGATGGCGAAACTCGTATGGCTAGAATTCCCGGAAAAATGCGTCGCAGGCAATGGGTCAGAGATGGTGATTTAATCATCGTTTGGCCTTGGGATTTCCAAGATTCCAAAGCCGATGTTAAACATCGATATACCAAAACTCAGGCATTGTATCTTTCTAGAAAAGGTGTACTTCCTCCTGAAGTAGATATATTTGGAATGAATACTCAAGTGGAAGATTTCGATGATGAAGATGGCCTTTTCGCATCGAGTGATGATGTGGATGAAATGCCGTCAGAAGAAGTGGTTGAGGAAACCGAAGATGATGATGACGATGAGATTAACGATCTCTTCGGTTGAAATTTGATAATGGCCTCAACAAATGTTAGGAGGTCTAGTAATGGTACGTCATACCGAATGGGATGATGAATTATCAAAAGACACCAAACAACGACGTAATAATCGCAAGCATCGTAAGGTCAGTGCAGATCAAGCACATTTGGATAATGAATCATCAGAGTTCATCAAGAGTTTGAATTCTAGTAAAGGCTCGGAATGGATGTCCGAAAAAAAGTACAAACGTATGTTCACGGAAATTGAAGAAGGTTTGTCTGGAGTTTTAGGAGATGGGCCATTCGAATGGGTTGATAGACGAGTTTTCGATGCAGTTTTTGACCGCCTAACTTTGATGAGTCTATACAAATTAATGAAATCAGGTGCGATTGACACTCTCGATTTCCCTATTGCAAGAGGCAAAGAAGCACATGTATTCCATGGTACCGGTGAGTTTGGACCAGTTGCAGTAAAGATTTTTCACACCTCAAATGCAGTATTCAAAAATCTAATTCAGTACATCGAAGGTGATCCTAGATTCGGGGGTTTGAAAAGACGCCATAGGGACCTTGTAGATATCTGGGTGAGAAAAGAATTCAGAAATTTATCTCGATTAGCTAAGTGGGGATTGTCGGTTCCCAAACCGATTGGAGTTCACAAAAATGTCCTAGTTATGGAATACCTCGGTACTGCAGAAGCTCCATCGCCTCGTCTCAGAGATGTCAAAGTTCTAAATCCAGAAGTTGTCTATGATGACCTTGTAGAATTCCTTGCAGTGACTTGGCAAAAAGCCAAAATGGTTCACGGCGATTTTTCTCCGTACAACATAATGTGGCATGACGATAAACCAATAGTGATCGATGTTGGCCAATCAGTTGTACAATCACATCCCAAAAGTCAGGAATTTCTAGTTCGAGATGCTACTCGATTAGTTGAATGGGCTAACAAAAATGGATTAGATGTGACTCTTGCAGAAACCATGTATGATATCTTGGAAATGGATTTGTCTCACATCAGTATTGCTGAAGAAGAATGAAATCACGGTACATATGGGTTGAAGAAGGGCAGACATCCCGCTTCGTTTCATGCGTCAGTCATTACCGCGAGTTCCAAAGGACCGTATTGCGGTCTTAATTGGAGCAAAAGGAGCAACTAGGCGAGAACTGGAAAAGGCTGCAGGCTGTAAGAGTATACAGATTGATTCAGTTACTGGTGACATCGAAGTTGAATGGTCAGACATAGGTGACTATGATCCTGTCAAAGCACTAAAATTGCCAGATGTAATCAAAGCAGTCGGTAGGGGAATGGCTCCTAATCGAGCAATACAATTATTGCAGGATGATTGGTTTTTTGAGATGGTGGATTTACGAGACCATGTAGGAAAGAGGTCGAATCAACAACGAAGAATCCGTGCTAGAATTATTGGCTCTGAAGGTAAAATCAGAAAGATGATTGAACAGCATACGAATACTGAAATTTCAATATACAAATCTACAGTAGTTCTTGTAGGAGACGGTGCAGGATTATCCAGTGCAAGACAAGCGATTGAAATGCTTGCTAGTGGAAGTGAGCATGGTACTGTAATCAAACACCTCGAAAGGGAAAGAAGAAAATCTAGGCTAGAAGCAAGATCGATAGATTATATCGAAGAAAAAGAGGATACAAATATTGAATCTTCAGAAGGCTTTGCAGATTTAGTTCCTGGATTGTCTGATGTTGTTAACCGTAGAGGTCGCCGATTAAAGGCATCTCAAGTTGACCCTGAAAATGAAGAAGCTGTCACTGAGATGATGGAATTATCAGAGGATGAAGAGGTCAGCTGGGAGGAGGAGTGACATTCCTTCTTTGATACCAAGCGATTGCAAAACCTACTGCTAATAATGCGATAATTCCTGGTGCAAAGGAGGTAACAACTCCAACTCCAGTTACGCTGGCTCCTGTTACCATCATATGGTGATTATTGTTTGATTCATCTCTTTCATCCACATTATTATTAGGGTCGATGACCAATCTCAAATCCCATTGACCAGTATTAGGTACAACATAGTCCCAGATTATTTCTTCACATTTACATTCATCTGTGAGATTCCCACTTTCAACTACAACAGTCTGTAAGGTGGTCCAACTAACATCTGCATTGCGATCAGCAGGGGCTGCTTGTAGGTAGACTGTAACAGGCCCTGTGTGATCTTGATTTGCTTCAAGAAGACTGGTTATCACAACCCCTCCATTCGTATCCCCTGGTCTAACGACAAGTCGGTCAATATTGGTTTCAGTTGCATTCCATGACAAATCTAGTCCTGGAAGTATTTGGAAAGCGCTAGGAAT
>QQSA01000088.1 GCA_003602535.1 Candidatus Poseidoniales archaeon | reverse complement strand
GAGCGGGAGTATTCTACAATGCTTTACTACCACACATGGGTGATGAATCAGAAATGGATGCCATCTCAAACAAGGCATTTGCAGCAGGTTATCTTGGTGGAGGATTGCTCCTCGTTGTACATTTAGGAATGGTTTTGTCACTTGATGGCACATGGGTTATTCCATTCGTAATGGCTTCTTCCGGACTTTGGTGGCTCGGATTTGCTCAAATGACTTTCAAAATGGTTCCAGAACCTCACATAGAAAATGAAATCGAACCAATGGGAGTTGTTGATTCTACAAAGATGGCATTAGGCGAAGTTAAGTCCACTTTGAGCGATATTAAAAGTTTCAAAACTCTATTCATCTACATGATTGCTTACTTCTGTTTCATCGATGGAATAAATTCAGTTACTGCTCTTGCAGGAGTTTTCGGAATTGTAGTTCTAGGTTTAACCACAACCGGACTGATTCTTACTATTCTAATAATCCAATTTGTTGCGGCTCCTGCGGCAATCGGTTTCACTAAACTTGCCGGAAAATGGGGGACTAAGAAGGCTCTTCAGTTTTCGTTGGTATGTTGGTGTATCGTAATTATTGGTGCACTATCTTTTGCACCATTGGAACTCGAAAAACACGAAGAATATGACATTCAATACACATGGGATGATGATGAAAAGACATATGTTGTCGAAGCGCGAGAAGGTGTGAATAATATCGCAGCACTTCCAGATGATGATGAACAAGTCTGGGCATTAGAATATGAAGACATTCTTCCTGTAGAAGAAAATAAGGATGTAAAAAGACAAGGTTATGCTGTAAAATGGGCATTTGATAAGGATGGAAAAGCAATACCTGTAACTGTAAATCTAACTGCTGAAAATCTTGAAATGCTTGAATCGACAATGGATGAAGCCAGATTTTCATACAGTGTAGATGGAGGTGAACTTGATGGTGAAACTGGAGTTGGCGTTAACCATCCATCGAATCTTGGAGATGGAACACTTGATTTCATCCCTGAAACAGCACGCTCCATTGTTTGGGAACCACTTGGAATGAGTGTATTCTTCCAGTTCTTACTACTCGGAGTATTTGCTGGAGCACTTCTAGGTGGCTCTCAAGGGCTAGCACGTTCGATGTTTGGGCAAATGGTTCCAGAAACAAGATCTGCTGAATTCTTTGGATTCTTCGGATTCTTTGGAAAGGTTGCAGCTTTACTAGGACCACTAATTTACGCTCTAATGACTGTATGGTTTGATTCAAGAGTAGGTATATTCGCCCTATCTACGTTGATTGTTGCGGGAGTGATTATTCTGAGGATGGTCGATGTTGAAGACGGAATTGCTGTTGCTAAAGCAGAGGATGAAAAGAACCGTTTGGCAGAAATGGAGTGAAAACTCTCATATCTAAAAGCACAGGGGATTGGCACATGAGTCCTTATACCGTCATGATGGGAATCATCCTAATCCTGACACCAGTAACCTGCTGGGTATTCACTTTGGGTAACAAAGAGAAAAGGACTCCTTTGAACAAAATGTTTGAAGTAATTCACGAGAAGAGATACTATCTACATGCATTAGGATACATTTTCATCATAAAGTGGAAAGCTCTCACAGATAAATACAACGAACCGATTAAGATTAGAACTGGTAATTGGACTGAATTGATATACTCAATAGAAGGAAATACGACTCTATGGATCCAACAAACATTTGAAAATGCGTGGTTAACTGAATTTTTGAACTTCCATTACCTATTCATTTACTTATTTTTAATATACATTACCACTGTGTATTTCGCATACGTTGGCGAGAGAGATATGACCGACAAGGTTACTCTGAATTATTTGCTGATATATGCAATAGCCGTACCATACTACCTATTCGTTAATGTAGAGGTGACCTCATCATGGATTCCCGGAATGAAAGCCTTGCTTTATCATGATGGATGGTACACTGTATTCTATGCAACTCATGATCCATTAGACAATGCTGTTCCTTCACTTCACGTAGCAATTCCATTTGGAATAATTCTACTAAATTGGTTACACTGCAAGGAAAAGGGAATAAAGATGCGAGAATGGGCACATTGGCCTTATCATCTATTCATAGTCATCAACACCATTTTGTTCATATTCACTATTGCATACCTAGGAATTCATTGGCTTTTGGACATCCCACTTGGAATGGCAGTAGGAGCATTGGGAGCTCTATTCATTCATTACATTCAACCTAGGTTGCGAAATGACAAGGGCCATATCTTTGAAGGCGTAGATAAGCAGAAGGTGAAGAGGCACGCAATGTGGGAAGGAGCTATCGCTATACTCATGTTTTTGCTGATAATTACTGCTATTTCATATCAAGATGAAAACATGGACGATAGCACATCCATGAGAGTAGGAGGCGGCCATTCAAACTTCGAGATTTTGAAGTCTATTGGCTACGGAAGTGAAATTTCATCATCGATAACAAATCTTGACGATTCATTAACTCTACAGTTCACTGTCATTTGGGTAGATGCATCAACACCTGCTATGGACCAAGGGGTTATTGATTGGGATGAGATTAAGAATATTCAAAGTGAAAATAATGCTACTATATACTCATTAGAACCTGGAGAAGAACGTACAATTTCAATCACTGAAGAAAAGAAGTGGCACCTGATAATCTTCCATAATGAAGCTGAAGATGTTGATGATGTCATTCCAATTCGAATCATAAATGATTATGGCAATGAGGAAGAGACTATGTACAAATCTCTCGCATTGTCTTTACCATCTCTGTGGATGACTGGTTTCGTAGTTTATCGCGTGGTTAGACTGAAGAAGGCAAACAGGTCATTAATTGATTCAACTCCATCCCATCTTTGGGAGGAAGAGTGATGACTGAAACTTTGATCGATCCTGAGATTCAAAAGTTGTTCAAACAAGTTTCATTACATATTCGAAGTAGGATGAAAGTTATCGTTGCCCTATTCCTATTTGGTTTAGTTCTAGGAATTCCTCTGGCCCATCGAGTAGTGGATTGGTTACTAGATTCTGGAGTCTTACCAAGCAATGTCAATATCATTGTTCTAACCCCTGTAGAATTCATCATGATACAAGTCAAAGTTGGAGCATGGTTAGGTGCAGGATTTGCGATTCTGGCTTTGATAATCGATGGTGCTTGGAAAAGTGGCCTTACTAAGAAGACTCCTAGGCCAGCTAGAACAGTTGTAATTGCAACTATTTCTGCAATAACTTTGGCTGTTGCCGGATTGTTTTACTCATGGTATCTACTTACACCAATGTTACTTGATTACCTAGCTACCGATGCACAATCTGCTGGTTTATCTACAGAATGGAGACTTTCATCCTTCGTTGGATTCATTGTGAGTTTGTGTCTTGCATGTGCTATTGGTTTTCAAGCCCCATTAATCACTTTGCTATCATTGCAAAGTGGATCTATTAGTAGAGAAGAATTACTCGAATTTAGGAGGCATATTTGGTTTATCACCTTTGTACTTGGAGCCGCTTTCTCCCCACCAGATCCACTATCATTATTTTTGGTTGCAGTACCAATAATCTTCTTGTTCGAAGCCGCATTATTTTGGGACAAAATTACGGGTGAAAGCAAGGGTGCAAATGCTTGATTGGAACAACCATCTTACCAGGAGAAGGTCGTTTTTCCGTACCATGGGAATCTCCACCAACAGTGATTGGCATACCTTGCTGCATCAGTTCCCATCGATATGAATCCATATGAGAATTATGCATTGCTTCAACACAATCAACTCCTAGCCTCAATAATGTTGGAATCAATAAATCGGTACTTATTCCGTAATATTTGGGATGAGCTAATGATGTGATTCCTCCTGATTGGTGAACCATCTCTACAGCATGTGAAATTGTTGGCAATGGACGTTCTCTAAATGCGGGGCATGAATCGCCAATCCATTCATCAAATGCTTCCTGTACAGATTCTACAATTCCATGTTCCAACATTGCTCTAGCCAAATGTGGCCGTCCCAAAGAGCCCTCTGCATACTTTTCTACATCCTCAATTGGTATATCATGTCCTAAATCTTTGAGAGCAGAAAGCATACTTTTCATTCTAGGCACCCTTGCATCTTTCAAATCGGCTAACCATTGCTTGAATTCATCCGAAGCTCCTTCGGGAAAGTACGCTAAAAGGTGCCATGAGGTAGGATTATGAGTTTCACTCTCAATTTCCACTTCACAAGTTATCTCCACGCCTGGGATAAATTTCATGCCAAGTTTGTCGCATGCATCTTGGGCTTCAACCCAGCCATTACTGGTATCATGATCGGTCAAAGACCAAACTCTGACACCAGATTTGTAAGCTCTTTGAGCCATTTCACTTGGAGACCACAAACCATCACTGTGCCACGAATGGCAGTGCAAATCTACAGAATCAACCCACATTCTATCACTCAAAATTCTGGTAAGTCAGGAAGATCGAGAGGAGGAGGTGCTGCTGCATTAGCATCTTCGTTTAGTAGTTCATCGATGTCAGACATTTCTGGTAGCGAGGATACTGGTAAATCTGGTAAATCCAACGCTGGGACAACTGGCAAGGGAACAGAATCAACTCCTTGAGTTTGAAAGCCTCTCGAATCGAATGCCTCTGAATTTACCTTTGCATGGTCAACATCGTTGTGGGCTACTGCTGCTGCTGCAGATTCGCCAATTTCCCCGGTTGAAAGTGTTGTAATGGCTGAAGATACTGCTGACTGTTCAGGGTTGATTTCAGATCCAACTATTGAAGCAATAACTGCTGCCGTGTTAGGATTTACACTATCCTGTACATTATCCAAACTAACCATTGTTGGCAATTCTTCCAT
>QQSA01000087.1:15770-16322 GCA_003602535.1 Candidatus Poseidoniales archaeon | reverse complement strand
TCTCTCCAGTCACCAGCTAAACGTACAACTTTTCGTTGTAATGCTGCGTGTTTACGGTTCACTCTACATCCTCCAAACGTAATTGCTCGACCTTTCCTTCGGCCTCAGAAAGTTCTGCCTGACATTCTTTTAGGAGCTTAGAACCTTCTTCGAATAATTTGAGGGTCTCATCAAGATCAGTTCCTCCTGCTTCTAATGCAGTAACAATTTCTTCAAGTCTTTTCATAGATTCAGCATAGCTCATTTTTTCACCTCAGTTTCTACCCGGCCATCCTTCAATACTACTGTGAGAGGGTCACCTGCCTTCAAACCGACGACACTTGTCACAGGAGCTCCTTTGGCATTTACAGCCATTGAATATCCTCTTTCGAGGACGTTTGTTGGATTTGTCGATGTTAGTATAGAGCTCAAACCAGTTAAGCGATTTTTTTCTCGCATCAAGATTCTATCTGTGGCTGATTTAACTCTAGCAGCAATCCTTTCTCTTCTCAGTTTAGCATTAGAAATACCGCGCATCGGGGCGGCTCTAAGTCGTATAATCAAATTGCCAAC
>QQSA01000087.1:0-15517 GCA_003602535.1 Candidatus Poseidoniales archaeon | reverse complement strand
TCGGGAGAACCTCCTCCTCTACCCAGAATGATTAAGTCAGCAGATTTACCTGCGATAGTTAACGCTTTAACAATCTGTTCTGGTGCCCTTTCTCCTTGTACAAGAACTGGAATGACAGTATAAGAAAAGTTAGGCCATCTATCTGTTATCAGCCTCTGCATATCTGATAATGCAGCACTTCCTCCTCCCGTAATTATGTGTAATCTCTTTGGAATTAATGGGGCTGTTTTCCGAAGGCGATCCATTGTCCCATCTCCGCGCCATTTTAGAATCAATTCTTGGCGCACCTTTTCTAATTCTCCAATACTCTTAACCGGCTGAACCCTACTTGCTTTGAATTGCATTCTTCCTGTTTTGACATAAACATCGATGCCTCCTAATGCCACAAGTTTAGTGCCTTCTTTAATCTCTTGAGAATTGAAGGATTTGTTACCATTAAATAACACGCAATCGATTGAACCATTACTGTCTGTAAGTGTGAAATAAGAATGCCCTGAGCGTGCTAAGGTTAGTTTGGTTAGTTCACCAATAATGGCCGCATTGGCAAGGTATGGTTCATTGACCAATGAGTTGCGGGCCATTGCAACAAACTGGCCCACCTCAACCGCTTCACCCGCCATGGTTCAACATGCTTGTCCGTGGTTCTTGAATAATCCCATCTAGTAGTGGAAGAGGTTTTGAGGGGGAGGCCGGTCGCCACATCCGTTCCAGATAGGGGTTGGCCCCTTCTTGGAATGGTGATGATATGTCAGACAAGGATACTTCAAAGGAAAATTCCGATGATGAAGAAGACTGGATGTCATATGCAAATGCAGGATTCGGGTCTACCGATTATTCTCTTTGGGACGATTCTGGTGAAGAATCAAAAATTGTAGATGAGCCTGATTGGGATAATGAAAATCTTCAGTTAGATACAGGAGAGGAAGAAATACCAGCGGCCCCCAGACCTGCTGGATTGAAACATCTTGTTAGAATTGGAACATGTGACCACTGTTTAGGAAGAGTTGGCGGGAAGAAAAGATTTGGCCAATCGGCATTGGAATCTGGAATTGAAATTAGGAATACGGTAATCGAAACCGATTCCACAATGGCCAAAGCCCGAGAGGCTGAACCCCTCTGCCCTTTCTGTGAGAATCTATTCGAGGAAGCACCATTACTCGCCGAGCTAATCAAAGAAGCGGTTGGCGAAAGAGAATGCTTCCGCCTCCAGTTAGGCGCTAGAATTCCTAAAGATCAAACTGAAGCTGAAGATCATCTTCGAAAGAGATTCGGAGCAGGTGGTTCTGCTCCACTAAAGTCAAGCCTTGTTGAGGAGGTTGCTAGACAACTCAACGACATTGAATTTGGAGTCAAATTGGTCATTGATAAGCCTGAGATACTTGCATTGATCGATGTTCTAACGCTAACTGTTGAATTAGACATTAGGTCTCATTACGTGTATGGCAGGTACAGAAAATTAGAGCGTGGAATACCTCAGACGAAATGGCCCTGTAGAGCTTGTAAAGGAAGAGGTTGCGTCAAGTGTGACCAAACAGGATTACAATATCTGTCGTCGGTTCAGGGATTGATTGGAGACCCACTGTTAGAGATATTCGGCAGTAAAGAACACGCTTTCCATGGCATGGGCAGAGAAGATATTGATGTCCGTTGTTTGGGACGAGGGCGACCATTTGTAATCGAGATGAAGAAGCCCATCAAACGAGATGTAGATTGCGATATGATAATGCAAACCATCAATGAAGCAGCATCCGGTAAACTCGAGGTCTCGAGCATGCGCCCTTCAAATCGTAGTGAAGTAGTTAGAGTCAAAGATACTCCTGCAGAGAAATCTTACACCATTCAATACAAAATCGAAGCTATTACTCAGGCTGAATTAGATGTACTAACACAGGTCATGGAGGTCCCTAAAAATAACCAGGACAGGAATCGCCGCCGTAAAGATCACCACAGAGGTAAGAAACGAAAGAATGAGGAAGAGAAAGTCGAAATTGACTTTTCTCAATTAAAGAAAGCCGAACTGGTTGCACTTTGTGAAGAGAAAGGTATTGCTAAGAGTGGAACTAAAGATGTCTTAATCGAAAGACTATCCAACTTCAAAGAAGAAACTTTACCATTGCCTGATCCGGATTATGTGATGGAAATCATGGAGAAATTGCAGGGATGCACTCTTGCACAACGAACTCCTGAACGCGTAGCACATCGCCGTGCAGACAAGATACGCAGGCGAAAAGTAATCGAAACTTCGGAACCTCATATCAAGGTCGGCGAAGACGGAATACTAGTTGGTAAGTTCAATCTAAGATGTGAATCAGGCACATATGTCAAAGAAACTGTACATGGTGACGGAGGAAGAACTCAGCCTTCAATCGCATCTTTAATCAAGGCCAAATGTACTGTTGAATGGCTTGATGTAGCCGACATTCATGCAGATTGAGCGCGTCGCGGTGCTTATATGGGCCGGGTAGGTCGGCAGGTTGCTTCGAATGGTCTAATGACACGAGAAGCAGGAGTGCGACCAACATGCAGAAATCCAAAGGACAACGCCAAGGCACCCGTAGTATACTACGTAGAGGACGCCACCAGAGAGGACGCGTCAGTATTTCACGCATCATGCACAATTACAACGAAGGAGACCGTGTAGCTATCGTTCTTGATGGTAGCCAACAGATGGGAATGCCTCATCGCCGATTCCAAGGCAGAACTGGATTTATCCAGAAGCGCCAAGGTAAGGCTTGGGTAGTTGCAGTCAAAGATGGTAACATGCAGAAGACTGTAGTTGCTCGCCCTGAACACCTTAAGCCACTGGAGTGATCAAAATGTCAGACGAAGGTACTTTCACCGATTTTTCTTCTGTTAGAGACATGCTTCTACACGCTCAAGAACGTCGTGGTTTCCTAACTTATGAACAGAAAGCAGCTCTGCAACACGCTGAGTGGGCTGCAAGTAACAATCGTAATGGTTACTCTACAGACCCTAAGGTCTTCAATGACATATTCAACGCAATAATGGAGATTGAACTTTTCCAAAAGTATCCTGAACTTGCAGCTAAGTTGGCGGAGCTAATGCCGATGCACTCCGATGATGTACGTGCGGTAATCGCTAGCCGCCGTATCTCGATTGATGGCGGAGATGTCGAGGCAGTTCTCGATATCGTTCGTCAACATGTCGGTGTCGAATGAATAACCGGCGGTTGGTGAGCATATGCGTAACGATCGTCGTGGCGGGCAGCGCAGAAATCAACGCCAGGATAAACCTGATCCGCTTCTAAAAGTAGAATGGTGTCGAGTAATCGACCATCCCGAAGCAGATGGCGTTATTGTCGTAGTAACCGAACCTTCTCTTCACGTTATTCGCCTACGAGCCAAACCAAATGCAGGATTACAAATGGTTGGCGACAGACTATACATGGGTATCGACCATTCTAAGCGTGAAGTCGTGCA
Source organism: Candidatus Poseidoniales archaeon (assembly GCA_003602535.1). Classification (GTDB taxonomy): domain Archaea; phylum Thermoplasmatota; class Poseidoniia; order Poseidoniales; family Poseidoniaceae; genus MGIIa-K1. The sequence continues at coordinate 12,077 of QQSA01000087.1, read as the reverse complement.
GGATATACTGGGCTTTGCAAGGATTCGAGACTTGTCAAATGCAGCATCGATAGAACTACCAGTTGTCATACAACAGATAATTGAAGATTCACCAGATGTTTTTATTCAGCAATTCTTTAACCGTGCAGGTAACCTTTCACTGAAAATGCATGCTTTCGAGTTATTGGCTGGCGTTGGAAATAAGAAAGCGATGGAAATGGTCGCAAGCCGTGGCCGTGCAGGATGGGAGAATTTTTCACAACTGAACGAGGATTGTAACATCAATGCTGCAGAACTTCTTGCGAAGAGATTTGTTTCAGAGATTGAAGATCGAAGTTTAGAACCTAGACTAATCGATTTGCTATTACGCCAGGATGAGTGATTTCAATGGGCCACGGAGCCCGAGTTTTGATTGAACGCTTGCGAATGCGTCAATCAAATGTGAAGGCATTGGGACAACATTTCCTCAATAACGAAGAAGTTCTTGATGAAACTATGAGTTTAGCTAATATTTCTCCAGAGGACCATGTAATCGAGATTGGTCCCGGACCAGGAGTATTGACTGAGAGGCTATTGCAAACAGGATGTGATCTGACTGCGATTGAAATTGATTCAGGAATATGTGAATATTTACGAGACACATTTCCTAAAATCAACTTAGTAGAGGGTGATGCCCTTACAGAAAAATGGCCTACTGCTAATAAGGTGGTGGCCAACATACCATACCAAATTTCATCTCCATTGATAGACATTATAACTCGTACAACATCTATCAAACAGGTAGTGATTTTGGTTCAAGAGGAATTTGCAGAGAGACTGGTAGTGGAATGGGAGAGCGACAAAGGAAGCCTTGGGATGTGCACAATGCTAGATTGGGATTGTACTTTTGAAATGAGAGTAGGGCCTCATTGCTTTAGCCCATCACCTAAGGTTCATTCAAGATTAGTAACCATGACTAGAATAGAATCTCCCGAAAATTCAAAGCTAACCAAGATGTTGATTCGGCAAGCATTTTCTCAGCGGCGCAAAAAAATCAGAAATACTCTTTCTAAAGCTCCAAAAAGAATTTCCAGAGTTAGTGGTTGGCATGCTAAGGCTTATCGCGATGCGATGCAGTCAATCGATTGCGAGTTCATTGATGAAAGACCTGAAGATTTAGATTTGGAAGATTGGCTCGAATTAGCACGACTTCTTGAAGACGCGCGGAAAGCGATGGGTTGACATCTAACCGCCCACTCGGCCTGTCCCGTCGGGGGGGTGCACATGGCGAAGAAGGACACATATCTGGCTCTATTACGTCGAGGAATTGACGAAACTACTGCAATGCAATTAGCTGATGCAGGAATCAAGATTGGAGATCTAAAAAAGATCGATAAATCACAATTAGTTGAGAATTATGGTTTGAAGCCAGATATCGCAGAAGGTGTCCTTGAGATTATTTCTGCTGGGCCTCAATCCCATGGTAAGGAAAGATTCCTATCGAAGGTTCTAGCTCCTGAGCGTAAGCCTGAGAGTAAAATCGAGGAACTCAAGTTTAAGCGTAAGCAGAAGGATGTTCTATCTGAATTAGCAGAGGAAAAAGAACGTCTTAAGTTGGCCAAAGTTGAAGCATTCCGTGCACAAAAGCTAGTCATGAACCGCTTAGGAAAGACTGTTGAACTAATTGTTAAGTTAGAAAATAATCTTCATGATGAAGGAAAAGATGATCAGAAAGTGAAAATCCGTGACCAATTGGAAACTCGTGGATTAGAAGCTGCTCGTGATCATGAAATGCTAGAATTAGATGGAACACCTCAGGATATTGTAGATTTCAGAAGAAAGATAGTTCCTGAATTAATCTTACACGCTTGCCCAGAATGTAATGAGGAAATGGATCCTCGTACGAGTAGAAACCCTGACGACTCAGAAAACTGGTCATTCATTTGTTGGGAATGTGAAACACCATTCTCACCAGGGCTTTCTACAGCTGTTGATTCAATAATGCAGAATGGCGGAAGAGTCGAAATTGATCCTGATGCTCGACCTAGAAATCCAGTTCCTCCTAAACCTGCATCTCAGGACTTCAATACAATCAATGAATTAGTTAAGGCTGAATTAAAACAAACTGGTGCAGATGCAGATTCGATGACTCAAGCAGCGGAACAATCAGTTCTTACTAGCGGTTTGATGAGTATCAATGACTGGATAGACCAAACATTAGCGGCCAAGGGTTACATTCAGGCGCAAGAAGATCGTGAAGACTTTATCTTGCGAACTGGAGCAGGAGCTACTAAGTTCAACAAGTGGATGAAGAAGGCAGGACTTTACTTCAATAAACAAACCGGACGCTGGTCACGCTGGGAAGACCGATGAGGCGATCCTATGGGGCTCATACGTTTCCTACGTGGTGCTAAACTACTTGGGCAAACAACAGAAATCCCAGGAAAATCCCTCGTCGAACATGCATATGCTTCCAATGTAGATATTCCAACTAACTGTACCAGCGGTAATTGTGGTTCTTGCATGGTCACTTTGTTGTCAGGGAATGTTAGTCTTCCAGACCCATTAACTCCGGGACTGGATGAAGAGATTGTAGAAGACGGAGCGAGATTAGGTTGTATCGGAATTCCTTCTGGAGATGTTGATATCGATATCCTGCCGCCACTATGAGGGTTTGAGTATGACACTTCCAATTTGGGTATGGGTCCTAAACATTGTAGGTGTAGTGACCGCAGTTTGGTTTCTATCATGGCGATTGAAATCTAAACTTGCTGAGGTCGAAGAGCGACACGTAATGAGTGGCATTAACCATCGGAAACGCCTAGATGAATAGATTTCAATCTCTAAGTTCAAATTCACTCTTCAGGGTATCTTGCCACTTATCGGACTTGGGTTCGGCTAGGCCTAAAGCAGCAGTTGTCAATACCATTGAAGCAACTAAGGATAGCATAATCATAATTGCAGAGAATAATCCAAACGTATTGAATAACCCCATCGAAGAAGTAGCGATGATTGAGAAACCAGCCATATCTGAGATGGCGGAACCGACTAATGCAAGAGCACAAGCTCCACCGACCCCGTGCAATGCTTGACGATGATTTTCACCCTTTTCTCTTCCTTCTCTATACCGTTCGGTAACGTGTATACAATAATCAATGCCTACGCCTAATGATATCGTCGCGATAGTTACAGTAACGATATTTAGTGAATATCCAAATGCGTAGATTAAGCCGTATAACCAAACAACAACTAGCAAAATTGGCGTCAGTGAAACAACAGCTTGTTTGATAGATCGGAAACCAATTGACATAGTTATGAGTACGAATAGAGAACCTAGGAATAATGAAGACTGCATTTCTGATTGCATTCTATCACTTGCAACAAATCTTGTAATCGGTTTACCAGTGAGCATAACCCATGTTAATGGCTTATCTTCCTCGCTACTTCCTTCTTCTTCCCAAGTGCCACTGGAGAGATTGAACATAGGTTCTAGATCTCTCTTCATCTCTTCCAACCCCGGACCCATAGTTGGGAAGTTTTCAGGAGATGTTATGCCGAATCTAATAATCATCATGTCATACGTAATTGGTTCCCCGTCTGTCGAAAGCCATACCCTTTCTGGGTCGATTTCATCACTAGGTGCGATATACAAATCTACCAACGATGAAGGTACTTCAGTTCCTGGGATTCCATCTAATGATAGAACTCCATAGAAGAAGATTATACAGTCTCTGTCATCTAAATCAGGAGAATTAAGAATTCCCGTAGTACTACATCCAGATTCATTGAATCCTCGGTCGTAGAATGGCTGTTTATCTCCAAGGTAAGATGCTGATGCGGCAGTTACGAATTCATCGATAGCAAGAATATCTACTGAGCCATCAGGCGTTCGAGTCATCTTATCAGCAACGCCATCTGTTTTTTGATTTGCATTTTGTCTAAACTCATCTATCGCTTTGAATACATCAGGATCGGCCACATCACCTTCAATCAGTAACATCGCAGGTTCACCTTCATCTGAAAACCGCTCAGTTACAATCCCAACGCCAAATGCGAAATCTGATTCGTCGTCGAGGAAATCATCAACAGCGAAATCTCCCTCCAGTTGCATCATTCCCCATGCAGCAGGCAATGTTAGAATGAGGCATATGCCTGCGATTATAATCGGTCTCTTTCCAGTGCCTGCATGTACTGCAATGTCTTGCAATAATTCCTTTTTTATGAATTTCCGATTGACCGTTGGAGTGGTGTCTTTTCCTTTCTTTTCCATCCAGTCATCAAATGATATTCTGACCAATGGCGCCCAAATACCGGTCAGCAAGAATGCTGCTAACACCCCTAAGGCGGCTTCTACACCAAACGATCGCAATGCTGCAACATCGCTGAACAGATTAGCAGCAAATGCTGCCATAGTGGTTAGAGATGTAAGCATAATCGCTCTACCAACACGGTTGACAGTGATCGTTCCTGCTTCTGTAGAACTCTTTCCTAGACTGCGTTCTTCTTTGTAACGGTGCAGAGCATGTAATGAGTCATCTATTCCCAATGCCAGAACTAAAATCGGTAGAAGATTTGAGAATTGAGATCTTGAAATCAGGTCGTATCCCAGCCAACTGAACAGTGATGAAGCATGACCAATCATTCCTTGCATCCACAATAGCGCACCGCCTAATGCCATAGATACAATCGCTACATCAGACCACCTTCTTAGAGAGAAATATAGTAAAATTATGATGACAAATCCCATGGCGAAAATTAAGCCTCCAGAGTTTTGCAATTCTCTGTTAACTTCTACATTTACTGCCTGTCCAACAATCAGTGTAAGAGAATGATTGTCATGGCTGCGTAGGTGACCTTCAAGGTTCATTATCGACCATTCTATTGAGCAGGGAGCATCAAGTTCCAAACAATATTCTGAAGTATAATTTGGCGGGTGTAGAAGTAATTCAGTACCACTTAATCGATAACCGCCGATAACCAATCCATCGTCTGTGTAGTCAAAACCAGTTTCAGAATGAGCATCTTTCCAAACGTTTGTCCAGCCGGCTTCTTCTAGAGCTGCACGGTCTAACTGGACTAGTAACCATGATGCCGATGCTGACCAACGGCCAGGGCCGTATTTCGCATTCTCCCATGTTCCATCAATATTCAAAGAACCACCAATTGGTCCACCTACAATTCCCGAATTTTCATTGGCTCCTACGAACCCTCTATCCAAAGATAACCATCGCAAGAAATCGGAACCATTTGACATAGCCATTCTGTTAGCAGCTAAATCGATGTGTGTCTGAGTGAGATTTGGATCGTCAAATGTAAGACATTCTAAATCAGGAAATTTAGTAGTAGAACAATCATGCCAATTTGTGGCAGGAGGCTCAGATCCGGATAGAGTCATTGTTGGTTTTGTAAGAACCGATTCATTGGCCATAAATCCCCTGAAAATGTCTGCTAAACTCATTACTCCTGCAGTTTGTAATCCTGTAACATCGTTGATGAATGGTTTGGTGTATTGGCCTAATGGGTGATTGTAAATTATATCATGTTTAGAATCTATTTCACGCAAAATTGTGAGGTTCAGTATTCCTCCATCATTAGCAGTAATGCCTTGCCACTCTTCACCAGCAGGAATTATTTCAGTAGCCTGAGCGAATCCGGAATAGTCGGGAGTTCCATCTTCTAGGAACGGAACAGGGACGGGTGTTGAACCAATTTCTGCAGGATCTCTAACGCTAACAACAAACCCAAGGATAATTTCAGTTGTAGAAAACTCTTGATTTATCTTGCGTTCAGCCGTTAGTTCAGGTGATTCCATGTCATATGATTCCATGTCAATTGGTTCGAGAGCTTTCAATGCTCCCGGGATCATAAGCAGTGTCAAAATAAATACGGCTACGTGAACCTTTTTCCGATGGGGAACTAAGAAATTTGATAATGCCTCAAACTTCGCCATCGTTACTTCCCTTATCTTCTCGTTATTGAACAGTTGTATTCATGTGTGTGATATGTAACGCAGGTCTGCGCGGGGGTCGCCCAGCTTGGTCAACGGCGGTGGGTTTAGGTCCCATTCCTTATTGGTTCGCAGGTTCGAATCCTGCCCCCCGCATCTAGTGAAAACGTAACACTGCTAAGTGTCCAATCGAAAAAGAAAGAGCATTAAATTATTCAAAGGCCATTTTCTTTTAGAGATTGTAAAACCTCTTTTTGATCGTCGTTTAGCGTATCGACTTCAGATAGAACGAATTCGATATCAATATCTTTGACTCTTTGCCGGTCACCAACTTGAGATAGCGGCGGAACTGAAATTTTCCCTTTGACTCCAGTTGGAAGCGTTACAGTGACTTTCCCTCCTAGCATCATAGTCGAATAAGGGACCATTACCTCCTTCACGATTCTCCCTCCGTCCCATCTACAACCTTCGCCAGGGTCAACTCTAATTTTTACGATTAAATCGCCGTTTACTCCCTGAGGATGACCGTGGCCTTGATCTTTGATTCTAATCTCTTTACCATGTTTTGAATTTGGTTTTACTTTGACGCTTAGAGTTCGGCGCTTTCTGTCAATACTGCCATGGCTAGCCGGTATCAATTGGGTGTATGTCAAATTGAACGAACCACCTTTTTCAGCTTCATCAGTTGTTAAATCTAGCCATGCAGTTGCATTACGGCCTCTTTCTTCGGGAGGCCGAGGCGCCCTTCTACTCCTTTGACCACCCATACTCTTGCCAAACATTTGAGAAAATACATCTTCCATACCTCCCATTCCGCCCATGCCGCCCATGCCGCCAAATGGATTTCCTCCGCCGCCGAACATTTGTTCCTGCTCGTACTTTCGACGTGCTTCAGCATTTTCTATTGAGTTGTATGCGGATTGAACTTCCTTGAATTTAGCTTCTGCAGCAGAAGAACCATCATTTCGGTCAGGATGGAACTGCCTTGCAAGTTTACGAAAAGCCTTCTTTATTTCCGCATCACTTGCTCCTCGGGAAACACCGAGAACCTGATATGGATCTCTCTCCGGCATGGGGATAACGAGGCGCAGGTGGGCTTTGAACCAGTCGATACTGAGTTAACTCATGTACCGCTGAGGTTAAATGAGGGCCATAAGTCGCCATGACACCCCTGAGGTGAAACCATGTCAGATGATAATGACCAAAAGCGCTCCTTCGAGGACAAGGTGCAGGACAAGCAAGACGCTATTGAAGCGCAATTCCGTAAGATTTCTCGCGGAAGCTGGGCTCGTATTATTCGTATGGCTCGTAAGCCAACACCTCAGGAGTTCAAGCAAACCTCGATTATTTGTGGTATCGGATTATTCGTTCTTGGATTCATTGGATTCGTAATGCTAGTCATTATGGACAATTTTATCCCTTGGATTATTCATGATGTCTTCGGCATCTGATTGGAGGAATAAGTATGACTGAAGCATTTATCGCATTTGTTCGCCATGAAGAAGAATTACTTCTACTTCGCCGCTCTAAGTCTGATTCGGATTCACCAGCCCTTTGGGATGGCGTTTACGGTATTGGCGATTCTGAAGAGGATGTACTAAACCGTGTAGCTGAATGTACTGGCATTCCTTTAGAGGATTTGGAGTATGTCCGCGCAGGACCAGCTCTTGGAATTGATATGGGCGGTCGTCTGCAAGACATAGCACCTTGCCTAATCGTATCTTCTAGCAAGGAAGTAACTCCTGCTGGCCGATACATCGAGTCAACATGGGTTGACCCAGGAGATATTCAGAATTACAATTGTGTATTCGCAGATCTAGAAATGGAAAACAGTGACAAATTATTCCGTGAGATGTATGGTTCAGTTGCTGCTTACTTATTCATTGTTAAAACCGCAATAGGTTCTGAAAAGAGAGTTGCAGATGAAATGCAAGCTCGTTTGATGGGGTCAGGATCATTATCCAAGATCCAAGATGACATATACGCCATTCTGCATCCTACTGGAATGCGTGGGTATGTAATGGTAGAATCTAGTGCTCTTCACCATGTTGAGAAGTTGATTGGTCGCTCAGGTGGCCGTGATCCTAAGGCTCGCCGTGGTCTAAACCAAACACCATTGAAGAACGCAAAGACTGTTCTTCCAGGTGAAGCACCTCTGAAAGATATTCTACCATATCTGGAGCCAAAGGCTGTAACCAGCGGAATCGAAGTGGGATGTATTGTAGAGATTGTTACTGGCGCTTTCAAAGGCGAAAAGGCTCGTGTTACTAGCGTTGCTGAAACTAAGGAAGAAGTCAGCATGGAATTGTATGAACAACCTATTCCAATGACTCTGAAGATGCGTGGGGACCACGTCCGCGTTGTCGAAAGAGTGGAATGATGAATTTATTTGACAAATCGTTACATTTGTCTACTGGTTAAATGTAATCATTAAATCATATTAATTTAGTTTCATGGCAATGGAACAAGTAAAAAAAATACTGAACCCGAAAATTTGGTTAATCATAACAGCATTAATTCATGCAGTAGTTGGAATTATTTTGCAAACCGATTGGAAAGACGACCCACAGGTCTTGATTGGAGGATTCATGTTACTTACATCGGTAACAATGTTGTATGTCGCTTTCTTTACTACCGGAGAAGACCAAGCAAGACTGACAGCAATAATTGCTGGTCCAGCTTGGATTTGGTTTGTCGTTGCATGTGCTATGGGCCTAACTTGGCAAATTGGATCAGGCGATACCATGAAGATGACTTTTGCAGATAACATACCTCCTCTCGCAATCTGGGGATTGACTGCTCTTAGTGGAGTGCTACACGGCAACTTCCAAGAACTTCTATCCAATGAAGCAGAATAATCTCGTATAATTACCGCTGTAGCCTACGCGGCGCGATTAAATAGGGGAGGCAAGTCGGCAACCTGCTCACGTCCGTGTGAGTGAGAGGTGTACAAACATGCCAAAGCCTTGGACTAGCCATTTGATCATCAAAGCGCTAGGCGTAAAGAAGTGCAATGGAAGTTTGGAAGCCGCTGTCGAGGACTTGAGCCTCGAGAAAGCGATGGACGTCGCTCGCCAAAAGCAAAACGACGGCCACTTAACCGGAGCAGACCTGAAAGCGCAGACCCGTGAGGTCATTGGCACATGTGTGTCCATGCGTGTAAAGATCGACGGACTCTGGGCTAAGGACGCTCTGAAGACAATTGAAAATGGAGATTGGGACGAACGTTTTGCTTGAACTGAATCACGGACCGCGGGAGAGGGGCTATTGCCCTTCGAAGACCGAAGGGGTGACAGAATATGGAAGAAAAAATATCAGAGGCAATCAAGAACGCCATGGAAGGCGCTCCAGAACGCAAGTTTGTTGAATCGCTAGACATAGCTTTCACAATAAAAGACGTTGACCTAAAAAATCCTAACAATCGTATTCAGGAAGAGATTCGTCTTCCTTCAGGTCGAGGAAAGGAATTGAAAATTGCAATGTTCGCAGCATCCGATGCTGCTCAGAAAGCAAAGGCAGCAGGCATTCATGTCATCGACCCTTCTGAAATAGAAGAATTAGGAAAGAATAAGGGTAATGCAAAGAAATTGGCTAACTCCTATGACTTCTTCTTGTCTGAAGTTCCACACATGGGACTAATCGGTAGATACCTCGGTGTAGTATTGGGTCCTCGTGGAAAGATGCCACGTCCTGTGCCACCAGTAGTTGATCCTGCAGTTATTGCAAACGGATTGAAGTCAACTACAATCATTAAGTCTCGTGACAAGGTTACATTCCAAACTTCTTTTGGAACACGTGCACAATCACATGAAGAACTGCTGAAGAATGCTATGGAAGTTTACACTCGTGTAACTTCAAAGCTAGAGCGTGGGATTGGAAACATTCGTTCTCTTTACATCAAGACCTCTATGGGTCCTGCAACAAGAATCGAGGTGATTAATTGATTCCTAAGGTAGCATCATGGAAGAAGGACACAGTTTCTTCTCTGACAGAAATGCTTAGCAATGGTGGAACTATTGCTGTTATCGATATCCATGGAGTACCTGCAAGCGCAATGCTAGGTATGCGTGCTGGGCTTCGTAGCAAGGTCGCTATCCAAGTTGCAAAGAAGCGCTTGATGAAAATTGCTTGGGAAGCAACTGGAAACGATTTCGCAGATCTTGAAGAATTGTATTCATCTGCAGTACAGCCAGCACTTCTACAGACAGATATGTCCTCATTCGAGGTATTCGCTGAACTAAAGAAGACAGAAGCAGGCCGTGCGGGTAAACCAGGAGATGTTGCTCCACACGACATCATTGTCGAGAAGATGGATACAGGAATGCCTCCAGGACCTATTGTTGGAGAACTAAACTCGGTAGGAATTCCTGCTAAGATCGTAAAGGGCTCCGTACAAATCCAGAAGCAAGTTACAATCCTAAAAGAAGGCGAGGAATTCGAGGGCGACCTTGGTCTAATGCTTTCAAAAATTGGAATCAATCCAATCGTAACAGGATTGCGACTTTGTGGTACTATTGAAGACGGTACAAGATTCAAACCAGCAACTCTTGACATAGACTACGAACAGTTCGAGTCGGACTTGATCAGCTTTGGTGCTGGTGCATACAATCTGGCTTGCAACATTCGCTGGTTTACTAGCCAGACAACACCAACACTCCTGTCCAAGGCGAGCGGAGAAGCGCTCGCTGTGGCACTGGAGGCGGCAATCGTCACAACCGACACATTGCCGCATCTAATCGGACGTGCAAACCGTGGCGCTATGGGCGTTGCAGGTTCACTGTCCGCTGACGCACTCGATGAAGAGCTGAGCCAACTTCTTGGCGCAGCCGCTTCTGCTGCAGAATCTGCAGCAGCAGCATCGAGCTCCGAAGAAGCCCCTGCCGAGGCTGAAGAGGAAGAAGAAGAAGAAGAGGAAGAAGGCGGTTTCGACGGCCTTGGATCCTTATTCGGTTGATAAAAATTTGAGGTGAAAAAATATGGAGTACGTATACGCTGCAATGCTCTTGCACTCTGCTGAAACTGAGATCGACGAAAAAGCTGTTACCGCAGTCCTAAAGGCTGCTGGTGTAGATGCTGACTCTGCCCGTGTGAAGGCACTAGTTGCTTCACTAAGTGGTGTTGACATCGCTGAAGCTATGGCAACTGCTGTTGCTGCCCCTGCTGCTGCTGCACCTGTTGCTGCTGCTGGCGGTTCTTCCGAAGAAGCTGCACCTGCTGCAGAAGAAGAGGAAGAAGAAGAAGAAGGCGGCTTCGAAGGTCTAGGCTCTCTCTTCGGCTGAAGTTAGAAAGATCGAAACTGATCCAACAGAACACGTTGAGCCTTAGAGCTCCAGCGTGAGCAGGGTCCAGTTACGGTTACCCAGGCGGTCCACAGTCCGTGGTCAACCTCGCCCATATCTGGGCTGGGGATTGCGGGACAGACCGTGAATGGACCATCCACAACCCCCCTCGCTTGCGAGGGGGGAATGTGGCCTTTACAGCATTCGAATGAGGAATGCACCCCCTAAATTCTTCATATCATACCATTTGGGATTAGTTATGCTTAGGCGGAAGGAGTTCGTTCTGGAGGTTTCAACCTCTCCGATTGCGAATATCAAAGCCTTCCGAAATATAGCAGACTCCAATGAATGGACACTTACTTCTCACGAAGGAAGTCGTCTTGTTGATCGATTTGCTATAATTATGCCAATGGCGCAAAGTGCTAGAACACTTGGCCTTGAAATTCTGGATGGACCTTTACAAGGTTTAGAACTTCATTCATGGGCTGAAACCAAAGGTAGTGCCGGTGCAATCAATATGGCTGCATGGACAATTCCTGGTGGCGAAGGTAACGAGGAAGCTAGAGAATTGATTCGCGAGTGGGCAAAATCACTGCCTAGGTGTCCATGGAAATGGTCATTTGGTGAGCGAAGTAAAATTGGCTATCTTTTGCCGGTTTTCCGTCGTTCTCGCAAAGCATTTGCTAAGTTAGGACTGACCAAGTGGGAAAAGAACTAACCAAAAGACTTGGAAACTACGACTGATTACACCAGAATACCGGAGGATGGATAATGTCATTTATCGACGATATCAAAACCGATCAAAGAACCCAAATTCTAGTTGCAGGGGTTGTGGTTTTCGCTTTACTATTCCCTGGTTATTTCTATTATGCAGCCAGCCTTGCAGATGACGA
>QQSA01000086.1 GCA_003602535.1 Candidatus Poseidoniales archaeon | reverse complement strand
ATTAGATGTCAAAGACGACATCTCCGTACCACCCTGGTCCCTCAAATGATGGTACTTCAGGCCAATCAGAAGGAATTATTTCTTCGGGACCAACCTGCTTGAAAGCGAATTCGTGAGTAGTTACCGCTTTGATCTCAACTTCTAATTCGACTTCATCTTTCGCAACAAATGAAACCTGTGCTTCAATAATTCCATCACGAATCATTGGTTGACATTCTAGTAAAAATTCATTATTTACTTCTGCCTTATACAGAACTTCATCCAGCCATTTTACGATTAGAATGTCGGGGTCTCCTTCATGAGATACTTCCCATCTAGCGACACTACGAGTTATCGCATTGAGATCTTGCTTATCTGCCAAAAGAATTGATTGCATACCAATAGTCATTTCACGTAACAAATCATTTGGATTTAGCCCGAATGCTCTGATACCAATATCTGCAGTAGTTGGGCGAACCCAGTAACTCAAACAATCACCTCTGCGAGATTTGTAGACTCCAAGCAACTTCGCCTAGTCGGTTTGCCAGATCGTCGCTTGTAAGTGTGAAATTTTGTGTTCCACTCATGATGCATTCACAGGCTGCATTAGCTAAATGTGCAATGTCCTCAACACTCAAACCTAGGTTGACTCCTGCAGCAACAGCAACTGCTGCAGCGTCAATAATTCCGATTACACCTCGTGGTTCTGCCAGTGTACATGGTGCGGAAATAACTTCTTCATCGGCAGTGTAAACGGTCACTCCATTTTCTCCTTGTAAAACCATCAAATTTTTCCAATTATTTTCTTTAATCAATATCTTTGCAGCATCGGATGAGTCACTGCTTGCCATTCGCTTAGCCATCAAATCTAATCCTCGAGTTTGAAATATAACCCAATCTGCTCCTACAGTTCTGTGAAGTCCAGTTAATTTTGGATCACATATGACTGGAACTCCTGCAACTTGTGCAGCATTTATCAGTCGAGCAGCACCTTCGTCGGTGACAACACCTTGACCATAATCAGAGATTACCAAGACATCTGATGAACCAATTCTATTGACGGCTTGATCCATGATTGATGAATGTGCTTCCGAATTGATTGGTGAGTCATCTTCAATATCCCATCTGAGTACCAATTGTTGATTGGAAATTAGATACTCTCTTCCCGCAATTAGTCTCGTTTTCACAGTAGTTGTTCGATCTTCGATTATTGCAATTCCATCACATTCGACATCTTCTTCCTCTAATGCTTCGATTATACTTTCTCCAGGCAAATCATCCCCGATTACTCCGAATAATATGGCATCTAATCCAATGTTTTCCAAACCCCTTGCAACGTGTGCAGCCGCACCTACATCCTCATGCCGATGTGTTTCTTTTAGCACAGGAACTGGTGCTCTAGAGTTCAAATTGTTTGCATATCCGTGGATATATCTGTCAAGCATAATATCTCCAACTAGAACTACATCTCCGGACATATTCTTTATTCTAGTCTGCAAATTGACCAATCGGTCGTGAGTTTCGTGTTCAACATCGCTCATTCCCATATTATCGCCTCCGGGGTTTCCTGTTTTTCAATCATCTCTGTCCAGAATTTCTGCTAGCAATGTCGCATGTCTCGATTCAGGAATGTCTAGAGTAGTGCGTAGTGTTGCTAAAATAGCGTCTTCGTCAGGTGTTATCATGCCATCTTCAAGTGCGGTTTCGAGAGATGCGCGATATGCTTTTGTTGCATCATCAAGAGCAGGGTCGAGAATTGCTTCCGCAACTAGTTTCTCATGAGTTTCTAAATCGATGCCAAAGGCTTCACGCATCGTAGTTAAAAGAGCGATCTCATCTTGCATTATCTCTCCATCGATTAGAGCTTGCCGCAACATGTCGAGGTATACTTCCTCTGGCGGAGGAGCGTTTTGTGCTCTTCTAGCTTCATCGGATAGCCTACGCACTCGATCTGGGTGCATGCCTACAAAATTCACAACTTCTGTAATGAGTTGTTGCTCATCGTTGGTTATTTTTCCGTCTTCCCATGCTCTAGCAAGCATTCGCCTAACCAAATCCTCTCCTGCTTGTGCATCTAAAGATGCAACACCTTCTGGATTTGAGACCGGTGATGTTACTGGGCTGTCATGGAATACCATGCCTTCATCAACATGTGAAATCAATTCAAGAGTCATCTGTCCGCCTTTTCTTAAACTTGAGAGAGTAACCTTTTCGCCATTTCTTATCACTAATTCTGATAATATACGTTCTCGAAGTTCTCCCGCTCTTTCTCTACCCGATGGCGTCAATCCATAAACACGTCTTTTCTGTCTTGCTCCTGGTACATGTCTTTGTCCAGTTGTTAAGTCCGAATTTTTTTCAAGTTTCTTTAATGTTCTAGGAACATGCTTACGTTGAACATGTACTGCTGCTGAGATTCCAGCCTGAGTGATAGTGTTTGGAGCTTCCCAATTTCCTTCTGGTAAGATATTATCGAACAGGTGTAAAAGCGTTCTTTCCTCAGTAGTTAATGTGCCGAGGAAACCGTCTACCATATTGCTCCCTCAATTTTGCGAGTAAGGGGGAGGCACATAAGACTGGTCACTATCCGGAGTATATGTCAGGCGGCCGTCGGTCCAAACCAAGGGCTCGATCGACTCGTCCTATTGGACTAACCAGCGATGGTGCTCCATCAAAAACAAACGCTGAACCAATTGCTAGAGATGGAGGTTGGTTCATTGCTGCACCACTATCAAATCGATTGTATCAAAAATCAGCTTTGGGTAAACCAGTAGACGGTGGAATCATCCTTAACGAAGAGGAAGTCATGTTTTGCCATTGGCATCGCCATGTCCCCTTGCCAGAAGGTTGGGTTGATGAAAGAATGCGTGCAGATCCAAATTTTGCGCACAAATCAGTCGCCTTTGACGTAGTTAGAAATGCTGGTGAAAAAGTGGTACCTATCGATGGCAGATGGTTGAGGTGGCCACGTGAATCTCATCCGAGTAAAGGTAGTGCTGAAGCAGTAGTTAGATGGGCTCGAACAGGTGACAATTTGGATATTGGCGAATTATTTTCTTGGGCTCAAGAAATTAAGGCAGAAAATATGATGGCAGAATTAGCAATAGTAGATGATGAAATGGATGTTACAATGTATCGTTTATCTTTAATCGACCCAAGGGGAAGCGTAACCCCTGCCACTAAGGAGGAACATCCTTTATTGGGAGTTGAGCATTTATCGAGACGGTTCTTACGAGATGAGGAGGTAAATTGGATTCGAGGCATAGATGATCCAGTGACCGATCTTTTCGATGAATTAAATTCTCGAGGTTTATTGATGCGTCCAGGATTCAAATATGGCTGCAGGTGGAGAGTATATTCAACTCCTGTTGATGAGGATCATGCACCTTGGTTGCTTCAAATGGAAAATGATTCCCCCAAGAAATGGGAAGGAGTTAGCCTATCTGTTAGATTAGCTGAAGGGGTCAATAAGGGATGGGTCGTAGCCCTCATGAGGGACAGTTGGAACTTCTTGCTCTTCAGAAGGCACCTCCCCGGAAAATGATCTGATTCCTAAGATTACCCATAGAGTGGCAAGTGCTAGTGCTATTGGAACTAATTTATCAGGTGTTGTCCATTCCTCAAATGTAGATTCTTCTGACGTTTCAGCAACTAACTCAACATCAATTATGTAACGATGTCCTGAATCGGATGCAATGATAATTTCACCTTTCACAACCATTCCATCTGAAAGTAATTCACCGGGTTCAATATCTAGAATAATATCTGAACCTTTTGATAACTTTTGAACATTTTCTGTTGTGGCGACTCTACTCAGAGGGCCATCAACACCTACCAGCCACAACTGTGAACCTTCCCCTACAAACTCAATTGGGATTGCCAGTGATGATTTTTCGTACGGATCAATAATTCCTGAATATGAATACTCTATTGGAATGTTACCCAAAATTTCGAACTCATGTCGAATATCAATATCAGTTCCAGAATCACATGTTATCGTACCAGTAATGACTCCTACAACTCCAACAATACCCGTGTCTGAAAATATAATTTTTTCATCCTGAACTTCGATGTTTCTACCATCGCTGCTGTACAAATCGTAATCAATTCCTTCACAGTATCCTTTGATAGGGATACTGTCATTTGGAGTTAAAACTGAACCATAATCTGGAAGATCAATATCGATACTGTGGCCACAATTTGCTGATGAAAATTTAACCATTGGCTTACCATCTTCCAAGGAGACATTTGCTATCCAATCTACGAGAATTCCATCTCGATTTCTAATAGTTATTCCATCCGCTCCAAAGATACCTCCATCCCAAAACAAATCACTACTTTCGCCCTCATTATCTGATGATTGTTGCATATCATTCTGGCCATCTGCCTCAATTACAGTCAACCAAGCTCTTTCTGGATGAGAATTTACTATATTGTCTTCGACATCTCCTGACTTCAAGTCATGTTGAAGAACAAGAAGGCCATGTCCTGGTAAATCTGAATCATATCCCGAATCACTACGATATTCAATCCAAATATATTCTTCATCATCAATTGGAATTTTTAACGCAGTCCCTTCTTCAGAAATTCCAGTGAAAACGTATTGTGGCCCTTGACAATCAGTTCCAGACAACCACTCTAATTCTATCTCTTGGTGACGATTACCTCCCATTAACTCAATACTTGGCCCAGTTGGTAATGCTGGCCAAACACCGTTTCCATTCCAATTTCCGGTTCCCATTATGTCCCAATCACCGATTCCACTCCAGTCTTGATTTACAGTATCATCTTCAACTGGGTATAGGTCTGCTGCTCCTAATTGGTGGTAAACCTCGTGAATAATTGTGCCCAAATACCTGGATGAATATTGACTCGAAATTGCATAGTGTGAAATCTTCAAACCATCTGGTAATTCTACAATTTCCTCTATCGATGAGAAGTGCGAATTGATTGAACTAGCTTTCTTGTTGTCCTCCTGAGTTTCTTCACAGTGCAAAATCAAAAATCGATCTACCCAACCATCATCGTTCAAGTCAAATTTCGCCCAGTCGACTTCATCTTTTATCTTGAGAACTATTTCCATTGCTAGTATTCTAGGATTGACATCATTCTTCCCAACATCCTTAGCACCATTAGTATCATGTCCGTAGTCAGCTAATTTATGGTCGGCAGAAATTATTCGGTCGTGATATACTATTTCTAGTGTTGAATCTGGACCAACTCCTTGATTCATAAACACTTCAGCAGCATCATCAATAAGATTTGAAGCATGTTGTTGATTACAATATTCAGGTTCATTTACATCTGGAAAATCTACTAAAACAACCAACCATTTCTCATTTTCGACAATGCCAACAAGTGGTCCCGCTTCCTCCTCTTGAACAACAACTGAATTCTCTCGAATCCATTCATTAATTGCATCACCATTTAGGTACGCTCCCACTGTTAGAAGTGCGAGTATGATGGCAATTGGCCAGCCAATGATGGGTCGCATCAAACTATTTGGGATGGTCTAAAGGTATGAATCAATTGCTTAGAGGTGTCACAGAAATATCCATTTTTTCAAGAGTTTGTATTAGCGAATCATGAGGATTTGTAATCCAAGATTCATTTTCTTGAAGGTTTAGTCCGAACGGTATTTCCTCGCCGTAATATATTGTATTGATACCCGATTCCGCTAAGATTTCCTTACATCTCTGATTTACGCTATTTTCGCTCCATGGCTCCTGTAGGCATGCCATAGCCAATTCACAATCTATCAGATTATCATCAGTCCTGATCGCCGATAAATGTGCAAGATTCAATGTTTCAGCTTTACATCCGAGGAATCTTAGTGAATCAACATATTCAATCGGTAATGATTCAATTACACATCCTGAGAATACTAATTTGTCAGCATTAAATCTCTTTACTACATCCAATAACCTGTCCTGCTGCTCTTTGTCTCTGCAAACAGATCGGTACGAAATATATCCCATCCCCTTCAATGGTTTGATACTTGGAGAGGTTTCATAACAACTACAATCCACATACAGTACACGATATATTCCACCATCGATATCTAATAAATCCATTAATCCATGACCTATAGGAATCGGCGCCCTAAATGCTCTCCAACCTACAATTTCAACTAATCCTGAAGCCAAAAAAGTCAGCGTGAATAAGAGACCTGGTAATCCATCAGGAATGATTAACCAAAGTAACATTAGCATGACTCCATGAATTCTTAGCCTCCACCAACCTGCATTGCCCTTCCATAATAATTTTGACATTCCTGCAATTATGACCACGCACATCGCTGCGAGAACTAGAATTATTGCCCATGCAATTGAAATTGAAACATGCAACATTTCAGCAGCATCATATCTTCCAATCAATCCTGAATCTTCATTGAAGGTGTGCCCGTATTCGTATAGCCAGGGAAGGAATATTGAAATTGTGAAAATCAATGAGGATAGAGACAATGCCCACATTGAAACCATCCATATTACCAATGCTCTTCTTTCACTAGGTAATAGTCCAGGTCTAGCAAAAGAATATGCCTGCATCATGGCATATGGTGCTGCTGTAAATAATCCAAGTAATGAGGCACTTAGCCATCTAGTTCCAGCCCATTCATCTGGTGAGAAAATGTTGATACAGGCTCCAGAACAAGGGTCGAGTTTGAGTAATACTGAACGCAAAATTTCATCGATTGATAATGACCATATTCCAGTAAGAACAACAATTAGAATAATGATTGAAGTAACTCTTCTTGCAAATTCATCAAGATGAGTTTGAATGTTGCTCCTGTCATCGCTCGACAGGTGCAAATCATTCATGTTAATCATACCATATCCATAGGTTGTGCCACTGCACGTGCTTGAATTACTGTACGGTATACTCCGTAAATACCCCAAAGCATGCACATTGCTATGACTAGAGTGTATCCCCAAGGAAGTTCACTATCGACTGCCCAACCAAAGCCGATCGCAAGGCCCAAGGTGACTACTCCGCGTCTAATGCCTTGTGGCACTGCTAGTTTCATATCAAGGTGAGGTGGTCCTCCTCCAAATCTTCTTTCATAGAATTCTCCTTGAATTACTGCTGCTACTATTAGTATTGAAAGTGTAGTCCAGAAGTATAAGTTTCCTTGAGTAAAGTACTGATCAGCCATTTCAGCCTGTTTCTCAGCCTCTATTTGCTCGTCACTCTTTTGACCAAACAATGAATCATAGTCTCCCACACTTATTGTTCGCAAACTTGGGTCTGCATCTGGAGTAGCAGTGCCTGGCGCACTAACCGTGAATGATAGCGTAGTCCAGTGATCTCCAGCATCAGGTAGTCCACTGCCATCCACTGCATTACCTGCTAGTGAAAAGTGGATGTCTCCGACATCTTCTGAAGGGGCTGTCCACTCAATTAACCAATCATTACCTGGTGCATCATGTGATAATGCTCCACTTGAATTTGCAACGACCTTTGAACCGTCTCCTGGTGTGAATGTACCTGATCCATAATCCCAAATCATGTAGCCGCCTGTTGTGTAAGAAGCGTGAATCAAACTAATCGTGAAGTTGTATGTTTCATCAGCTACATATGCCCTTGGGACACCACTAATGGAAAGTATAACTTCAGAAGATGGTGACCCTCCGGCTCCGTGACATGAACATCCTTCTTCGGGAACAATTCTGTTGTTGTGTTCCCAAGGTGGCCCTAAGGAGTTTCCATATGCTGGAGCCACAAGAAGAAGGGCCAAGGTAGAAACCAGCAGGAAGACGAGCCTACGGGACATTATCTAGGGCCACCTGTGGTTCCCTATTGAACATTGTCACCTCTTGCCGCCCCTAAAGGGGCGGTATAACGATGAAAAAATTACAATTCTTTGATTGCGTTATTCAAATCGGTCATCATTGCTTTACCATCACCGAACAACATCATAGTTTTGTCTTCATAGAATAAGTCGTTATCAACGCCTGCATAACCGACAGACAAACTTCTCTTGATGATGACTACAGTTCTGGCCTGGTCAGCATCAATAATTGGCATTCCAGCAAGAGGGCCCTCGCCGGTTCTTGCAGCTGGGTTACAGGTGTCATTTGCTCCGATGACAATTGCCATGTCACATTCAGAGAACTCAGAGTTGATTTCGTCCATCTCGATGAGTTGCTCGTAAGGCACGTTTGCTTCTGCTAGTAGTACGTTCATGTGACCTGGCATTCTTCCTGCAACTGGGTGAATAGCATACTTGATCTCTGTGTCAAACTTGTCAGCCATTAAGTCTGCAAATTCTTTCACTTGGTGCTGGCATTGACTCACAGCCATTCCATAACCTGGTACGATGATAATCTTCTGTGCACCATCAGCCATCATTGCAACTTCATCAGCATCGCTACCAACTTTCGTACGGGTAAGCTCTTGCTTCTCGCTACCACCAAATGATTTGAACAATACATCGATCAATTGTCTGTTCATTGCTTTACACATGATTACTGTCAGAATAAGTCCCGATGCTCCAACAAGGCTTCCGGCTACAATTAGAACACTGTTGTTTATGATGAAACCTGTGAATGCTGCAGCAATTCCTGACAATGAATTTAGCAGACTTACTACAACTGGCATGTCTGCACCACCGATTGGAAGAACCAGTATGATTCCCAATACGCAAGATATTCCAATTATAGCCCAAAGATAATCAGTGTTAGTTGGGTCTTCGATTGAAAGGTAAATCAATGCTAGAACTGATATGAATAGCAATCCCTTGACTGGGTTTAGCCATGCTGGCCCCCATGTTGGAGTTCTTATCCACTTTCCGAACACTTCGATACCACCTTTTAGTTTGTACATCGCAAGCAGTGACCCGGTAAGTGTCATCCATCCTACCAATGCAGATAATCCAGCAGCAACCACGGTAACGGTTGTTTCTAATCCAGCTTCAGGAGATGTAGTTTCAATCCATTTCCATGTCTCTGAAAGAGCCACAAGTGCTGAAGCAGCACCGCCAAAACCATTGAACAGTGCTACCATTTCTGGCATTCCAGTCATTTCTACCTTGACTGCCATAATATATCCGATAATTGAACCGATAAGAATACCTGCTCCGATAATTGTCCAACCAACTATACCTCCGGGCATGAGATGCATGTCGATAATAGTTGTAATGACGGCAACTCCCATTCCCATCATACCATATTGGTTGCCTTTAGGAGCAGTCCTCGGGTGACCTAGTTTTTTGAGGCCGATGACAAACAGAACAGCTGATAGTAAATATCCGAATGAAACCCAATCTTCGAACATATCAAGCACCTCTCTTCTTTCCAGCAATCATATTCAACATTCTATTAGTAACTGCGAAACCACCAACTACGTTGATCATTGCTAATACCAATGCGACAAATGCTAGGATTCCAGAAACTACAGTTTGACCACCATCATATGCGACATTTGCGCCTAGTAGTGCGCCCACAACACTGATTCCAGAAATTGCATTTGCACCACTCATCAGAGGGGTGTGTAGCATTGCTGGAACTTTGGTGATTAATTCTACACCAAGGAAAATCGATAGTACAAACAGAGTAATTGAACCAATTAACATTTCTGGAGTCATCACAGAACACCTCCTAGTCGAGTCTGCTTTGGATGCATTTCTCCATCCTTGCAAATCAGCACTCCTCCCATTCCTGGGACATGGAAATCATTTCCTTCCGGTGCGCCAACTAGAACATCATCATCTTCAGATATTTGGAATCCATTTTCCTTGTCAACTAAACTGGTAATGAAAGTTGTCAAGTTGTTTGAGTATAACATAGATGCAGTATTTGCTAATGTACCAGGTAGATTTGATGTTCCTACAATGATAACCCCATTGTCGGTAGTATGAACTTCACCAGGTTTGGTTAGTTCACAATTACCACCCACATCGGCATTCATATCGACAACAACTGCTCCGGATTTGAAATTCTTAACAGCTGAAGCAGGTACAGTGATTGGAGCAGGTCTTCCAAATATTCGAGCGGTTGTAACGATAATATCTGCATCGCTAGCAACTTCACAAACTGTATCATTTACCTTCTGAATAAATTCAGGTGTCAATGGTTTAGCATATCCTGCTTCATCCTCAAAATCATCCATTCCGTCAACTTCAATAAATCGTCCACCAACCGATTCAATTTGCTCTGCAGCTGATTTTCGGACATCGGATGCATAAACTACTGCACCTATTCTCTTTGCTGTTGCAATAGCTTGTAGTCCAGCAACACCTGAACCCATTATGACTACTTTGGCAGGTCTGACGGTTCCTGCAGACGTTGTCATCATTGGGATACCTCGAGGAACTTGAGATGCACCTAGCAATACTGCCTTGTATCCAGCTAGATTGTCTTGACTAGAATTAACATCCATCGATTGAGCACGAGATAGTCTTCTCGGAATCATATCCATACTTAGGAGTGTTACCTTGCCATCAATACATGCCTGTACTTTCTCTGGATGTCTAAATGGATCAGCTACACATGCAACAATTTGACCCTTTGACAATTCATTTGCTTCAGGAATTCGAATTGAAATTAAGATTTCACATGAAAGAACTTCATCTCTACTACCAATTGTTGCTCCTGCATCTTCATATTCACTGTCAGAATAGTTGGCAGCAATACCTGCTCCTTTTTGGATGACAACTTCAAATCCAGCTTTCATCAACTTTTTCATGCTACCTGGTACGATTGCAACACGTGTTTCGCCTTCAGGTTCCATAGGGACTCCAATCTTCATGATTCCACCTCGCGTGTGTAAATAACACTCGATATTTGACCCCAATGATATCCGGTTCTTGAACGACTCGGTCGCAATCTGTCAATTCGGTGTTCCAAAATACACCGCCTATGCTTATGGAGGTCGTTTGACTGGGGTTGGATATCGGAGTGTTCTAAATGGCAACCGGGCGTAGAAAAATTGCAGTAATCGGAGCAGGAAATGTTGGAGCGACTTGTGCTTTTGTCTTAGCACAAATGAAAATTGCAGATATAGTGCTGCTAGATATTTTCGAAGGTTTTGCTAAAGGCAAAGCACTTGACATGAGTCAGAATAGCAATGTTCTAAATTATGATGGAACAATTACTGGAACTGCTGATTATGCAGATATTGCAGGCTCTGATGTGATTGTAGTAACATCCGGTTTCCCTCGTAAGCCAGGTATGACGAGAGAAGATCTAATCGGCAAAAATGCAGAAATTGTTCAGCAGGTAGGTACTGGAATCAAAGGACATGCTCCTGATGCTACAATTATTATGGTGACAAACCCGCTTGATTTGATGACTTATCACATGCAGAAGGTTACAGGATTCCCCACCAATCGAGTAATTGGTCAGGCAGGTGTTCTAGATAGTGCTCGAATGGCTCACTTTATCGCTTTGGAATTGAATTGTGCAGAAGAAGATGTATCTCCTATGGTCCTTGGCGGACACGGTGATACCATGGTCCCTCTTCCACGTTATACTACAGTTGGTGGGATACCAATTACCCAGTTAATGTCAGAAGATCGAATTGAAGCAATCAGTGCTCGCACAGCGGGCGGTGGAGGAGAAATTGTAAAGCTCCTTGAAAGAGGATCTGCATTTTATGCACCAGGTTCTGCCGCTGCAATAATGGCTGAAGCAGTTCTCAATGATCGAAGAAGAGTCATTCCAGCATCATGTCATCTAACTGGCCAATATGGTTTAGAAGATGTATACATTGGTGTGCCATGTATTCTTGGTGCCAATGGTGTTGAGACTATTTTTGAATTAGATCTTTCAGACTCAGAACTTGAATCACTTCAGGGTTCAGCTAACTTTTACAAAGGCCAATTAAAAGATATTCTTGGATATTAATTCATGATTTAACATGTTTAATCGCATTCAAGAAAATGCACCTGGCAAGAAAGTCCATCTAATATCGTCTTTGGAAATTCCACTGTAGTGATTCAAAATTCTATCTTCATTTGCAACCTTGCTGTGATAATTCATGAGGTTAGGATATCTCGATATTACATCAGCTTCTATTCCGTCATAATTACCTGAGAATAGGGCAAATAATTCTGTGAATAATTTCAAATCTGCAATGCTCATATTAGTCGTATTTGCAGCCCAACCAGTTTCTGATTCACCAAGTTTGTTTTCTAATAGTTGTAAATTTTCAGCTCCCTTTCCACCAACTTCGAATAAGGATTTTCTTAGAGCGATTCTTTCCTCTACATCACTAATTCCAAAAGTGGTATCTAATACTCTAGCAAGAGGTCCCATCCCATCTATGAATTCATCAGCCTTAGCCGCTTCATATTCATCTTCAGGTACCAGTCCTGAAAATTTCCCAGCATACCTGAGGATTGCAGATGATTCAGCTATTGTTCCATTGGCTGTTTGTAAAATAGGCAACATATTCCAAGGTAAGTCACCATTAGATTTCATTTGACCGAATGTATCTCCATCAACTTCTACATCTTCCCATTCAAGCCCTGATAATTCTAGTGCGACACGACTTGCTTCAGCTCTTCCGGGTACAGGGAAATACACCAATCTGTTCATATTTCGGCCAGAATAAGGCGCTTATTGATTGCTTCGTTCCAAGGTGGTTTTCATTCACATAATGCTATGAGATTTCCTCAAGAATCAAACTCTTCGTATTGTAAGTGAATTTGATTCTCCAACTGTTGTAGCATCGTCAATGGGATTTGGAATTCTATACAATTTCTTACCTTGTTTGTTGCGGCTTCGCATTCTAGCTAGAATTTCTTGTCCTATGTAACATCCTTTAGAGTCATGAACTAAATGTCCCAATCCACATGCTAAAGGATGATGGTCTGGAGTGATTTCTTTGCCTTGCATAGGAATCATGTTTTCTACCCTATATTCATCAAATTCTTTTTCAGTCATGTCAGCGTTAATCTCGATACTATTGGGTGCGACAATCAACCAACCTCGGAATGTTTTACTTACAGTAACCGATTCCGGCAAATCTATTTTTTCAGTCGATAGAAAGACATTATTTGTTGAGGATGCATCTCCAATACTTACGTCTTGATTCAAAATTCTTTGAGAGATGTGTTGGATAATATTTTGTTTGTAAGGATTATATCCGATCATTGCTACAAAATCATCCTTTACAATTATGTCTACCATGTCGATAATTTTAGCAATTGCAGTTGTAAAAACAGTAGAGCATGAACCTTCAATTTTGTTTGTCGATAAACCATCAATCAATGATAATGAATCCTTACCCCTTAGTATCAAAACATAAGCGTCGAGCTTCACGACACCCATTTTATACACACTCAAGAAAATGATTCGCCGCAGCCACAGGAACTTGAAGCATTAGGATTGTTGATTTTGAAACCTCCACCCATTAGGCGGTCGATATAATCAATTTCAATCCCATCAAGAAGATGAGATGTCGCATTTGGGACTAACACTTTGAATCCATCAATCTCTAATTCCTGGCAATCTTGATCTGTTGATTCTACGATTTGTAAATCATACATATATCCAGAGCAACCGCCGGATAAAACTCCAACTAGTAATGCATGAGACATATCATCACCAAATGCGGAAGATAGCATTTCTTTTGCCTTATCGGTAATGGTTAAACTAACTTCAACGACTTCAGGTTTGTTGATTACGACAGCGCCAGCAGAGTCACAAGTATTGCAGTCCATGTTAGGTGCAACTAGTAGACTCATATCAACCTGTGTGCTTTACTACACAGACGGTATCGATATTTCGAATAAACAATGATCTTGACCCTTGGAAGTACAAAGCCTTTCAGAAGCAGTAGCTTCAAACCCATGCCTTTCCATCAAAATTCCTTCCAAGACACCTTCATCCATATGACATAAAATTGTCCCCAGTTGAGAATTTTTTTCGCAGTTATTCGAATCTTTAACTGTGACTAATGTTGGCGGGATCGAATCGATTTCTAATTCTCCCATCCCCAAAGAACCCCATTGCTTAATGAGTCGATTCCAAAAATCTTCATCCTTAACTTCTTCACGTAATTCCAATGCTAATTCCCGGCCTATTCTTTGTCCAACGCCACGTAGGATTTCACTCATATCTACTCCTAATTGGCTCAACGATGCAGCGGATATTCCCATCGTTAGGGGCTCATTTGGTCTACGTAAGATCGCATTAGTGAATCCAAAACCTTCTTCCTCACTTATCAGTCCACGTAGTCTGTTGTAGAATGATCCTTCACCGATCTTTAATTTCAGAGGTTCAGTAATCATTCCATCGACTAATCTTGCTCGAGCCGAATCAAATGCAATTCCCTCATTCCAATGTAATCTTATCAGTTCGAATTGTGCCATCATGTAATCCTTCGATTCAATCAATAGAGCTGCATCTTCTTTTCCTCTACCGGTTGGGTTAATTTCTGAATGAACAATTTGTATCCCTACTTCGCTGTCCACATATACTCCCATTTGAGATTGATTTGTGTGATGCCTAACTTCTATTCGCTTGTCGAGTTGTTCATAGAACCTAATGGTCTTACTATCGATGTCTGCAAGAATTTTTATCTCAATTCCTCTATCCAATGCATCGATTATGGAGTTAATTATGCCTGACCTCATCAGATGTAAAATTCCCCATTTTGACAACATCATCCAAACCCTTTCTTCCGACTCTTGAACTATGTTTTCAATAGTGGCATAGATGCTGTGTCGATCTTTAACCACATTGAAGAGAGGTTCATTTGCGTTTACATGAATATCCGACTTAATCACAAAAGATTCAGCATTCAATTCATCCAAGTGTTGCTGCAATCTTCTGACATTAGCTTCTTCACGCTTAATCATCTGCTTGAAAACATCAGATACTGGAATCCCTGTAAATCTCATCGGTTTGTCCAGAGTAGCTTTAACAAAACCCATTTCTTGCAATTTTTTCAAACTGTTGTATGCGTCCATTCTAGAAATAGAAACCAACTTACCAATTTCACTGGCTTTCAATGGTGGTTTAGCGCACAAAGCAAGAATTATGCGTGCAAATTTTTCATCCAATCCACCCTCAACAAGACGATTTATGATCTGTTCAGCTGTTTCAACCGACATTATCTCAACTCATTTTTCGCTGTTGTTCTTTCAATAAGATATTACATCGTCTAATTTGTTCTTTTGCAAGTTTTTGCTGGCTCTTATCTAAACCACGTGGTATTGCTTGCTCAAAACATTTTATCGCATCAGCGAAACGTTGCATTTCAGCATATGCAGTTCCCATATTGTACAATGTTTTGCCCTGCACTCCACTTGGGTTTATGACCATGGCCTTGTGGTATGACTCAACGCACTTTGGATATTCTTCGAGATAATAAAGTGCATTTCCTCTACCATTCAAAATTCGAATAACCATTTCATCATTGTCTGCGAAAGATGGTAATGCACGATCGAAGCAGGAAAGTGCCTCACGATATTTCTTATCTTCAATTAGACCAACTCCTTTGTTATACCATTCTATGTCCTGATTGGCGATAGCATTTGAATTCGAATCAATACCGGTAATCGCCTCCATTTTTGATGTAGCTTCTAATGCAGCAGCGGCTAAATCCACAACTGGATTTGATTCTTTAACTACAACTTCAGGTTCAGGCCTAGATGTCAAATCTGGCAATGGTTGTTGTATTTCAGGTTCAAATTGATTAGTTGCTGGTTGAGGTGCATGGTTTACAATTTCCGAATTTACTTGGGGTGAAAATTGAGCCTCTTGTTGCAAATTTGCCTCAGGCTCACTTTGAGTAGGTACAGCAGTTACAGTTTCAGGTAACGCACTAACAGGTTCTGGATTTGGATTTGACAATGCGTGTGCTTTCTCATGACACCTTTGTGCGGTTGTCATGTCACCAGCAGCTTCCAATGACCTTGCTAGACCTATCCATAAATCTGGATTCGACTTATCCGATTGAATCATGAATTTCCAACACTTTACTGCATCTGTGTGATTGCCAGATGCAGATAATGCTCTCCCCATTAATGGAGTATTGTGTTCACAAAGTGAAATTGCTTCATTTGCTAGTGCTGGGCCTTCAGGTATTGTAGGCGGAAGTCCAGCAGTGTTTTCTAAAATTCTTGCTTCCCCTTCTGCTAATTCTACCAATAGAGTTGCTAATTCTAGCTTTCCATCTGCACTATTTGCTAAGAATCTTCTAGCTTTCAATAAATTCTCAATATCGCCATTAGTATCTGCAATAATTGCTAATCGTTCAGCTGCTTTAGAGTAATTTTGATCACTTTCCACTGCCTTAACAAAGGAATTTGTAGCATCGGCGACATTTCCTTTTCTTTCATGCAATGCTCCTAGGTTGAAGTGACATTTTGCGTCGCTTGGGTTCAACCCTATTGCGTGTGAATATGCGCCAATAGCGTGATCATCTAATCCCATTGCAGCCATGGAACCTGCTGCTATTCTCCATGAATCAAAATGCTGTGCTGCAATGCCGTGCAAGTGCTCTTTTAGAATCTGTAGGGCATTCTTAGCATCTCCATTGGCTAGATAATTGGTTGCGGTTGCACAAATTGAATCAATATCGACTACTTCCTCAACAATCTCCTCTATTACTTCCTCAACAATCTCCTCGGCAACATCCTCGATTAAATCTTCAACAACTTCCTCATGTTGCTCAATTATTGGTTCATCAAACGGTGACTCATTAAAGTCGGTTGGTGACTCACTTAGTGCCGGTAATAAATCTCCTTCATCAGAGGGAGGTGGGTTTTGTTCTTGCTCAATCATTTCAACATTATTGACTGACTTTGTAGTTAAATTTTGGTTAACAAGTTTGTCTTGAGTATGAGGCATAACTTTCGGAGTGGAGGGATTCACTCCACCTGCTGCCTTATTGCTTTCTAAAATTTTGACCAAGTGCGGATGTCCTGGGAAGTAATGCAATGCTCTTTGTGTAATCTCTACAGCGCCATCAACTTCACCTAAGCGGTCCAATAGGACGGCTAAATTTGCTAAAGCAGGACCATGTTGCGGATCTAAATCTAAGCATATCACGAATGACTGTTTTGCTCCTCGAGGATCTTGTTCAGCCTCTAGCAAAACTCCTCGATTGAACCAAGCCATGGAATTGGAAGGGTCGAGTGCTATGGCTTTATTGAATGCAATTAATGCAGATGAATGGTCTCCGGATCTATGTGCAGCTTCTCCTTCTGCAACCAGATCTTCAACTGTTGTAACTGGGCCACTGTTTTCTTCTAATGCCACAATATTCTCTGGCTCAGAAACAGTTTTCTCTTCTGCAATTTCCTCGTTAAGTGGTGCACTAATCGTAGTTTTTACCACATCTGCTAGCGATGACATCATGGCATCGGTAATTTCAGTCGCAGCATCGGTTTGGCTGGAATTTTCACCATCGGACATCCGGTCACCAGTTGGTTGGCTCCCCCATATGGGATAAGGATTGTCCGTGTGCGTTCCCGCTTATTTCATAGATAAAATCGGTTTCAGGCTATTTGTGCGACCTACATTTAGCAATCAACACGGAGGAACATTCGTTCTGATTGAACCAGGTAAAGTCAATGATATAGCAATAGTTGAACCTTACTTTATTGGAGCGCGTCCGGTTACACAAGTTGAGTGGGTTGCTGTTATGGGATCCAATCCTGCTAAATTTCAGGAGGGTTGGTCGTCTGGTTTAAGGCCCATAGAAAGTGTAAGTTGGTTAGATGTTCAGGAGTACATTTCACGTTTGAATGAAAGTGACTCTGGAGAGCGATTTGATCTATCTGGAATTTGGCGTTTACCAACAGCAGATGAATGGGAATATGCATGTCGTGCAGAAACTACGACAAGGTGGTATCATTCCGATAGAGATGCAGATTTGGATGAAGTTGCTTGGCATGCTGGGAATTCAGGTGCAACAACAAGGGAAGTTGGACAAAAGAAATCCAATGATTGGGGATTGTTTGATTGCCATGGTAATGTGGCGGAATGGACAGCATCAGAAATTGGTGCTAAACGTGTTACTAAAGGTGGGTCTTGGTT
Organism: Candidatus Poseidoniales archaeon; assembly: GCA_003602535.1. Lineage (GTDB taxonomy): Archaea > Thermoplasmatota > Poseidoniia > Poseidoniales > Poseidoniaceae > MGIIa-K1. The sequence continues at coordinate 2,691 of QQSA01000086.1, read as the reverse complement.
AATGGAATCAGAATCTACTACTTCTGCTTCGAGGGGTCTATCAGCAGTTGACAAAAGAAGTGATGGTATTGGATTTAGATTAGTTTGGTCGCCAATATAATTTACCAGTTTCATTTGGTTAATCCATGCGACTTTATCACAACCCAAGATGTTCGAAATCTAGACAGGCAGTGAAGTTATTGACTGAACACGGAGTTCAGTTTGAGGAGTACCGTTATCTCGATTTAGGTATCGCCTTAGATGATATCGATTTACTGTCGAAATTAGATGGAGTCATACGTGTTAATGATATTAGTGACAAATCAAAAATTCCAGTTAATGTTGAAGAGATACGACAATTGCTACAAACTGAAGCAAAGGTTTTGCAACGTCCAATATTAATCAGAAATAATGTTGCTATAATCGGTCGCCCACCAGAAGAAATCCTTACTCTTCTTCGCGAGGCTTGAGTATAGTTGCAACATTAATCTTGACAAATACCTCCAGATACGCCTTGATTCTTTCTTTCACTGGGGCGATGTCTTCGTGATATAGTGAATCCATAATAATGCAGATTTCCTCGAAATTACGTTCACCATCCATTAGTTCCCATAGCATTGATTGAGTTGGATGCATTGTGCGCTTGACAACTTTAGGTGCACGCAAAAGTTTAGCCAAAAACTTCTCAAAACGAGTGAATGTTTTGTCAATTAAAAATACTACATTTCTTCCAGTAACTCCCTCGATATCAGGATGAATTCCGGGATCGCCACGATATTCCCAGTTCACTGGAATTCGAACTGGAAGAAAGTTAGACCACTCTCCATCTATCATTACATTCCCTCAGTTGTAAATGTCAGGTAAAGTAGTGCCAGCATCGAAATGACACCACAAATTCCAACAACTCTCTTCAAGTTATCCTTTTGTGTAAAATTGTCGAGATACCAAGTGGCAACACCGAATATTGAAACAAAACTGAGTAACCAATACCACATAGTTGGTACATCACTCATGAACGGTCGACTCTACTACTGGCTGTGAACCTTGCGCTGCCTGCCAAGCTTCATATTCTGCAACTTTACGATTATACTCTTGGACCTGTCTTTCGTATTCAGTCATCTGAGGTTCTTCATAATGAACGGTGGCTGGCGGCCCATTGAAAGCGGTTGCAGGCGGACCGGTCAATGGCACATCCTCATCGTAATCTTCCTCTTCGAACTCGATATGACTGTTAGATCTTCTACGAATAACGAACAATGCTATAATTGCCATAACCACGAATCCGCTTATGCCAGAATATACAACAATGTTAGACATGCTCTTATCGGTTACTGGTTCTGACCAAGTAATTTGTAATTCTTTAATGAAGTTAGTTCTATTATCACTGTTAATGATGTAAATTTCAACTTGCCCATCATATGCGCCAGATTCACGAACAATCTCACAACGCATTTGATGCTTTTGAGTGGTTATATGGCCTTGGTCAATTTCAATTCTTGTAGATTCTATGTGTATTGTGTAATCATCACAAATTACACCCCATCCATCTGGAGAATCAGCACTTATTTCATAAATTTCAGTTTGAGTTGATGTTGATGACAAATTGATCCAAAATAAGTAATCAGTATCCGAACCTAAGTCATTTGTTGGGTTTTCGATAATGCCTAAATCTACATTTCGTCTTTCACCAACCATAAGTACTGTTGTAATCGTTTTTAGAATCGGTCTGCCCAAATCGTCTGAACCACCTTCAAGTTCAATTGTCGCAGATATGATTGTATTCAGTTCACAGTTTTCAGATACTAGTATGTCAGAATATAATATCACAGATTCTGTTGCTCCTAAATTTAGATTAATCCATTCACCTGATGATTTAGAAAGACCATTTTCTGTGGACAAAAACCCAATCACTTCTTGTGATGAAGTCGATGTTTGCAAAACTAATCTCGCTCTTAATGAATTGTCAACAGCGTTACCAATATTCCACGCAGTAGCATTGAAGGTAAATGTAGAACCAGTTTCTATAACAAATTCATTGGATGTACCATCCAATTTGGGCTGCCTAATTGTTTCAGTTACAGATTCAAACATTACTGAATTATCATTTTCAAATACATCAGTTCCGTCTTGTGGCTCGACCGATATTGTTACTTCATGGAATTCGCCAGGAGCTTCTAGTGGTGGCAAAACCAACCATAAGTCTACAACTTTGACATTTTCTAAATCGTACGACACAGATAATGGGACTCCTTCAGTGACATTTGTTCCTTCATATAATGCCCACCAATCCCATGTTTCAGGAGACCAAGGAAGGTCCAAAATGGCTTCAGTAGGACCGTTTCCGTTATTTGTGACTTCCACACTTATCATCAATGGAATTCCTGGTGTTAGACTATTTGGATAATCCAATAACTGTATGGATACATCATTCATTGAATTGACTCTTAGACCTTGCCAAGTACTCCCCGTAATCGAATCACCTGATCTCAGTGATACTGCTTTTGGAGTGATAATTGGCCCTAGGTCGCCAGCTTGCGCATTAAATGGAGATGTTACACGTACAGTGTAAGTTGAAGACTGTCCGGGAGATATTGCTAAATCTGGAGTATTCAATAATTCAACATCCCAACCACTTATTTCAGTGAAATCAATTTCGGGCTTGAAGATATCTATACGACTTGCATTATTCCATATTTTGAACGAAATATCTCT
>QQSA01000085.1 GCA_003602535.1 Candidatus Poseidoniales archaeon | reverse complement strand
GGATTTTCTTGGACGCACATCCATACGAAGTTGTAATCCAATTCAGTGACATAAACAGTATCATACAATTGAACTCCTTTGAATCTAACACCAAACGCCTCTGCTATGGATGAAGAGTATCCAAAATCATCCATGACCAACACATCGCCTCCAGCAAATACGAATTCTTTGATCGCATCTACTTCAGCAGGAGAATATCCGTCCTCGTCAGCAAACGTTAGGAATCCATCGGAAGAGAATTGTGGTAGAGATATTGTGTCTCTTTCAACACCTGCAATGATGTAAGTTGTATTTGCAGGGTCTTCAATATCTGCCAACAACAGCGGTGAGGAAACCAATGATTTGGTTTCGATTCCCATATCGTTGATATCTTTGCGGAATGCAGACATGTCATCCCAATCATCACCGTATGCAGATAGGCCGTCATCATTTCCAATATTGATGACTTGAGATACAACTGTTGACAGGAGCATTAGGAGTACAAACCAGAACGCAAACTGAAGAGCCAACCTCTTTCTGTTGAAGCGCGGTTTTTCGTCCATTGATTCCCCCCTAGTACAAGATACAGACAACCGACGCTATCGTATGGGTTTAGAAGGTTGCGTTTAGATGATAATTAGTTGCTCATCGTCTAAGCATGATACGGGAGCCTATTTGTGCTATTTCTTGGGCAGGTACCTGGCAAAGACCATCTTCGGTTGGCCAAGGTAATTTTGTAACATCAATTTCGGATACAACATCAACTAAAATTTCAGCAATTTCTCCACTTCTTGGTTCTATTACAATATCGACCAAGTGACCAAAAAGGTCGCCGTTAGCATCAACTACGGGACGTTTGAGATACTCGCCGCTGAAACTGGACATGGTATATTCCGCCCTTGATTGGATGCAATAGCCTCAGCCACTTCAATCAACCGGCGTTTCAGGAGAATTACATCGATTCCATGCCGTATCCGGTGTCTCTCGAACGCTTGATGTTAGAAAGTCCAGATGTAAGTCGTTCTTCCATCTTTGAATAATACTCAAGCATATCCGGAGTTACAGTTGGACGAACTCTAGTAATAGCATCTTCAAAGTGCCCCTTGTTGACCTTTTTCTTACCCGCTCGCATTGCAATTAATGCCGCTTCTCTGCAAACCGCTTCAATATCGGCACCGGTGAAACCTTCCATTCCACCCAATACATCCTTCATTGAGAATGATGACAATGGCATTCCGTTGGAATGTATTTGCATGATAGTCTCTCTTGCAGCTTTGTCAGGAGGTGGGACGTGCAGAACTCTTTCGAATCTACCACTTCGTAATAGTGCAGGATCAATCATTTCAGGTCGATTTGTAGCAGCCACAATAATCACTCCATCAAGGCTCTCAACTCCGTCCATACTAGCCAGCAATTGATTTACGACACGATTCGATACATCAGATCCTCCGCTCTGAGAGTTAGAAGAACGCATGCCTGCGATTGATTCGAATTCATCTAAGAAAATAATCGAAGGAGAGGATTGTTTGGCTTTCTTGAAAATCTCTCTAATTGCTTTCTCGGATTCTCCAACCCATTTCGAAATTAACTCAGGACCTTTAATCGAAATGAAATTCGCCTTTGCCTCATTAGCAATTGCCTTCGCAAGCAATGTTTTTCCAGTTCCAGGTGCACCAAATAATACAATTCCTCGAGGCGGTTTAATTCCGAAGTGTTCGAATAATTCAGGTTTGGTCAAAGGCCATTCAACACTTTCTTTTAGCCTGTTTTTAATTTCAGTTAGTCCGCCAACACTTTCCCAAGATACATCTGGTATTTCTACGTAGATTTCCCTTAATGCACTAGGTTCGATTTCCCTAATCGCAACACGGAAGTCATCCATTCTAACTTCCATCTTTTCTAGAACTTCAGGTGGAATTGTATCCTCATCAAGGTCAATTTCAGGTAGATAGCGTCGCAGTGCTTTCATTGCTGCTTCTCTGACAAGTGCAGCTAAATCTGCTCCTACGAATCCATACGAATTTTCCAAAACCCAGTCGACATCAAAATCGTCTGCAATCGGCATTTGTCTAGTGTGAACATCTAGAATTTCTTTTCTTCCTTCTCTATCTGGAACTCCAATCTCGATTTCTCTATCGAATCTTCCAGGCCTACGAAGTGCAGGATCCATAGCATCTCTGCGATTTGTTGCTCCGATGACAATTACATTGTCTCTACCTTGCATGCCATCCATCAGAGTTAACATTTGAGCGACTACGCGCCTTTCAACTTCTCCGCTTACATCTTCACGCTTAGGACATATCGAGTCGATTTCATCTACGAAAACAATCGCAGGTGCATTATTTGCTGCTTCATCGAAAATCTCTCGAAGTTGCTTTTCAGATTCTCCGTAATACTTCGAAATAATCTCTGGACCATTAATCACAGTAAAGTGTGCATTAGTTTCAGTAGCCACGGCCTTTGCAATCATGGTCTTACCAGTACCTGGTGGGCCGTGTAGCAGTACTCCCTTTGGCGGGTCAATTCCTAGACGCCTGAATAATTCAGGATGCTTCAGAGGCAGTTCAATCATTTCTCGCACTTTGAGCAATTGTGATCCAATTCCTCCAATGTCTTCGTAGGTAATACCTTGCGATTGACCAACATCATCATCATCAATTGCTTCGTCCTTGATTACGATATCTGTATCTGAATTTACTTGGACGATTCCTTTAGGAGTAGTTTGCAATACAGCGAATGGTAGTGCTTCAGCGAATAGAGTCATTCCTGGAATGAATATTCTGTCGCCGGCTACCACAGGTCTCTTGTTGAGACCTCTTCTAGCGAATCCCTCGATTCCAGGTCCGAATTTTACTTTCTGTTTGTTCGCCATTACAGGGGACAGAACCAATTTTGTGCATACCTTTGCATCAACCTTAGAAACAGTAACTTTGTCTCCCAGGCTGACACCTGCATTTTTCCTAATGATTCCGTCAACTCGAATAATGTCCATTTTCGCATCTTCAGGGCGACTTCTCCAATAGATTGCGGCAGTAGAACGGTCTTCTCCTTTAATCTCGATAATATCTCCAGGTTTTAGATCTAGACCATTCTCGCCACTTATTCGTGCTCGACCGTGACCTACGTCACTTGGTATAGCCTTTGAAACCTTCAATGAAATCGATTCACTATCTTCATCAGACATGATTGCCCCCTCCGGATAATGCATCTTCACACTAGGTATCACTTTAATCCACGCATCCAACCACAAGCGGTGGATTCATGTTCTGAATGCCGAACGGACCGCCATGACGCACGTTCTGGAGACCGGCCTAGAATTTCTTGAAAGCAACAACCCTGGAGACTTACCAAAGGTTAGAGGATACAATATCATCAATGGACAGTTGACCTTAGCCTCTGATGGTTCAACTTTCATTAGTAACAATCCTGCAATTTTGGTTGATGAGTTGGGAGAGTTCCCATTGTCGACTAGAGATGACGTTCATTCTGCAATCGCGGCTGCTAGAGCAGCATTAGACGGTTGGGCAGCAACTCCTGCGCCAACACGTGGACAAATTATTGGTAACATGGGCCGATTGCTTATGGAACACAAAGATGCTATTGTAGCACTAGAAACCCGAGAGATCGGTAAAACTCTGAAAGAGTCTGCAGGAAGTGTACAAGAAGCTATTGATACATGCCTGTTTTTCCAGTCTGAAGGTAGACGCCTTTACGGACAAACTGTGAACTCAGAACTTCCTGACAAAGAACTTTTCACATACCGAAGACCATTGGGAGTTTGTGGTATCATCAATGCTTGTAATTTCCCTGCAGCAGTCCCATTCTGGAAAATGATTCCAGCGTTGATTTGTGGAAACACATGCGTTTGGAAGAGTCCTCAAGATGCTCCACTTCTTTCCTTTGCTCTAGCTCGCATTATGCACCAAGCAGGACTTCCTAATGGAGTAGTAAATCTTGTTCACGGCAAAGGTAGTGGCGCTGGCCAATACATTGTGGACGCTGTAGATGAAGGTCTAATCAACAAAATTTCATTCACTGGAAGTACCGAAGTAGGTAAAGCGATTGGAGAAGTTTGTGGTCGTAATCTAGTTTCTTGCAGCCTTGAATTAGGTGGAAAAAATCCGTTGGTCGTAATGCCTTCTGCTGATATCGACAATGCGGTAGAAGGAGCCTATTGGGGAGGATTTGGTACTGCAGGTCAACGCTGCACAAGTTTAGGGAACCTAATCATTCATGAATCGATTTATGATGAGTTTATGGAAAAATTACTAGCCAAAGTAAAGAGCACACGTATCGGTGATTCTCTAAAGCACGATGGAGTTCTTTACGGTCCAATGCTTTCTGAAAAATATGCAAAAGATTTCCTCAAGGGAATAGAAATGATTGAAGCAGATGGAGCTACCAAACTTTGGGGCAACGGGCGAATTACTACTGGCAACACCCCAGATAATTTCCTCAGTAATGCTGAGGATGGAGTTTACATGTGGCCTCACGTTTATGCAGATGTTACCGAAGACATGCGATGTTTCCACGAAGAAGTGTTCGGACCTGCAATTACAGTTGTGAAAGCTAAAGATTTCGATCATGCTCTACACCTGGCAAATGCTTCACCTTACGGACTATCAAGTGCTATTTACACCAACGATAGATTAGAAGCATATCGTTACAAGGTGGGAATTAAAGCAGGAATGACTGGAATAAACAATTCTACAACTGGAGCCGAGGCTCACCTACCATTCGGCGGTGTGAAGGGTAGTGGCAATGGAACTAGAGAATCAGGTATTTGGGTTATCGAGGCTTACTCCTATTGGCATGCTGTAAACGATGAACTGTCCGGCAAATTACAACTTGCGCAAATGGATGTTGATGAAATCGAGATGGTTGAAGCCGAGGTTGACTACACATCTCTTGCTTGAACAACAGCCGAACAGGTCAAAGACCCCTGCACAACTGGCCGACACTATCCGCCCCCTATGGGGGCGTGGTTGGTGTACTTCATGGGCGACGGACTCAAACTCCCAATGCTTAACGGCATGGGACGAACCAATAGGATCGATAACTGGTGGGCTCAACCTGCTGTAATGGCCACAGGTCTGGTATTAGCCATGATTTGGACGCTATGGAGAGTTGTATTTTTCTCAGACCATATCGATTACAATATCGATGGAGCACATGTCATTTCACCGATGTTTTCTCCTAATGTTCTGGAATGGGATATGTTCTCTGGATGGGATCATCCATCATGGGTTAATGCAGCGGTTTTGATTTTGTGGATCCCATTTTCCTTCAGAGGAACATGTTACTACATGCGCCGTGTTTACTATCGAACTTTCTTCGCTAGCCCTACCGCTTGTTGGGTTGACGAGCCAGAAATCAACAAGAAAATTGGTTACAAAGGAGAGAAGAGATTGTTTATTCTAAACAACTTACATCGATACTTCTTGTACATGGTTATTCCAATTCTTCTAATCAAATGGTGGGATATCACTCACACAATGACATTCGACAATGATGGATATGGTTTGTCAGGTGGAACAATTATTCTAACAATTGAAGCGGTGTGTTTGACAATGTATGTTACTTCATGTCACGCTCTAAGGCATCTTGCTGGTGGAATGTTAGACCGCTGGGTTAGCGGAATTTCAAAAATCCGTGGAGCTATCTTCTCCAAAGTTAGTATAATCAATCGAAGTCACGGATTTTGGTTCTGGGTATCCTTAGTGTTTGTTTTCGTTGGAGACGCTTGGACAATTGCTGTTTCAAAGGGTATGATTGATGATTTCAGCCTTATTTTAATCGGAGGTGCTTAATATGACTGAAGAATATACATCTCACGAATACGATGTCATTGTTATCGGCGCTGGTGGAGCAGGTTTGCGTGCTGCTATTGAAGCCGCAAGAAGTGGTGCCAAAACCGCAATTATCACCAAATCATTGCTAGGGAAGGCTCACACTGTAATGGCTGAAGGTGGCTGTGCTGCTGCTTTACAAAATGCAGACCCTCGTGATGGCTGGAAAGTGCATTTCCATGACACGATGAAAGGAAGCAAATGGCTTGCTAACTGGCGAATGGCTGAGTTCCATGCTAAGGAAGCACCAGACAGAGTTCGGGAACTTGAGCAGTGGGGCGCAGTATTCGATAGAACCCCTAAGAATGTAATCAATCAGAGAAATTTTGGTGGTCACACATTCCCTCGTCTTGCCCACGTTGGAGATGCAACAGGTCTCGAACTTATTCGAACTCTTCAGGAAAGAGGTATTCACGAAGGAATTGACATGTTTACCGAATACACAGTTCGCCATTTGCTTAAGGAAGGCGACAGAGTTACTGGTTGTGTTGCTTACACCCGTGTCGATGGTGACTTCCATGCATTCTCTGCAAAGTCGGTTGTTTTAGCAACTGGAGGAATCACACGCTGCTGGTCTGTTTGTTCCGGTTCATGGGAATATACCGGTGATGGTCACGCTCTCGCACTTTGGGCTGGAGCAGAACTCAGAGACATGGAATTCGTTCAATTCCATCCAACAGGTATGGTATGGCCTCCGTCAGTAAGAGGCATTCTAGTTACAGAAGGTGTACGTGGAGAAGGAGGTCGTTTGACTAATTCAGAAGGCAAGCGGTTCATGTTTGATTATGTTCCAGAAATGTTCGCTGGAGATCACGCAGCTACTATCGAAGAGTCTGACCAATGGGTCGAAGAAGTTGTTAGTGGTAAACTCGCTACAGTTCGTCGCCCTCCTGAACTTCTAACTCGTGACGTTGTTGCTAAAGCGATCAACAGCGAAGTTAAGGCTGGTCGAGGAAGTCCTCATGGTGGCGCTTTCTTGGATATCTCGCATAGAGGGGAAGAAGCAATTCTTGCTAAGTTGCCATCAATGCACCACCAATTCAAGGAATTAGCAGGCGTCGATATCTCCAAAGAAGCGATGGAGGTTGGCCCTACTGCTCACTACGTCATGGGAGGAGTCAGAGTAGATGCTGAAACCCAAGAGACAACAATTTCCGGACTCTATGCATGTGGCGAAGTAGCCAGTGGATTACATGGAGCTAATCGCCTTGGAGGCAATTCATTATCCGATCTTATTGTATTTGGAAAGAGAGCTGGAGAACATGCTGCAAAGCGCGCATCAGACTTGGCGCAACCCAGTATCGATGCTTCTCAAGTTCAGACAGCGATCAAAGAAATGATTGCACCTCTAGAAAGAGGAGAGGGCGAGAATCCAGGACTAATCTATGACGAAATGCGTGATATGATGCAAGAAAAAGTTGGAATCATTCGAGTCAAGGATGAATTAGAACAAGCATTAGAGGATTTGAAAGAATTTTCAACAAGAGAACAGAATTGTTTCCCTGGTTCAAGTAGAAAGTACAATTCAGGATGGCACCAAGCTCTAGATCTCAAAAACATGGTTGATATCTCAACCGTTGCAACTCTAGCAGCGTTAACCAGGGAAGAAAGCCGAGGAGGGCATACTCGTGATGATTTCCCAGGGCATGAAGATGAATACTGGGGTAAAACTCTCAATATTTGTTGGATGGAAAATGGTGAAATCAAGATTCGTCAAGAGACAGTTGAAGAGATGAGAGATGATTTACAAGATGCGATTAAGGAAGTAAAGGCCATGATTGCTGAAAGAGCAGCCGAACAAGGAGGTGGAAACTGATGTCACTCAAAGGTAAGAAGCAGAAATTCAAAGTTCTTCGTGGAGAAGGTGAAGATGCGAAGCTGGAAGATTATGATTTAGAGTTGGACGAAGGAATGGTTGTACTGGATTGTATGCACCGTATTCAGTATGAACAAGAACCCGATTTAGGCGTTCGTTGGAATTGTAAAGCGGGTAAATGTGGTTCATGCAGTGCTGAAATTAATGGTCGTCCACGTTTAATGTGTATGACTAGGATGTCTGATGTTGTTGCTGAAACCCCAGAAGGGCAACCTATCGAAGTCCGTCCAATGAAGACCTTCCCTCACATCAAAGACCTTGTCACCGATGTTTCGTGGAATTATGAAGTCGCTCAGAAAATAAAGCCAATAAAGGGGCCTGAAGAGAAGAATTGGGAATTTAATCAACACGAAGCGCACCGGGTTCAGCAATTTAGAGAATGCATAGAATGTTTCCTTTGTGTTAACACCTGCCACGTCCTCAGAGATCACCAATTATTCGATGAATTCGCAGGACCTAGAAATTTAGTAAGACTCGCTCAATACGAGATGCACCCATTAGATGAGGAAGATAGAATTCCTGAAATCAAGAAGGATTTCGGAGTAGAATATTGTAATATTACTCGATGCTGTACTGAAGTTTGTCCTGCTGGAATTCAAATTACCGATGATGCGATTATTCAGTTAAAGGAGAGAGTAGTTGACAGATACTATGATCCACTTCAGAGAATCTGGAGGAAGATCACAGGAAAGAAAGTACGAATGTGATTTTGCATATCTCTGAATAATAGTGGCATCATGTAAGATGCAGTAAACAATGATATATACTCTAATTTTGAGTTTAATCCATGCGAAACGCAGTATGCTGGTTGATTGTGGCTTTACTTACTCTACAAGTGTCACTCTTAGGAATCGATGTCTCTGATGAAAAAACTAATGATTTCAAAGAAGATAGAAATGATGAAGATATAAAATTTTCAGGTAGGCAAAGCAATGGAATGAGTGGAAATGTTACCGCAGATTCAGATTGTGATTTTACAAATTGGCATAATCCTGCAGACGGTCTAGGTGGACCTTTATGGCAGAATGGTAGTACTTATGCAACACATTCTATTGTAGAGTGGCCTGCAAATTCTGGACATTTCTATCAAGCCATGATGAATACTACTGCTTCCCCTGGCGATGGTCAAGATCATTGGCAAGGTCCATGCACTTGTGCTGAAATCGGTGAATACAGCGGTATTACTTGGGATGCTACCGTGAATTACAATCCATGGCAAATCGTCGAACATAATGGCGAATTTTGGATTGCACAAGACGCAGGAACCATGCAGGGCGATGAGCCAGTTCCCAATCATGATATTTGGGTACAGTGTACCCATGAAGATTCAACACCATGTGATGAATTGATTGGAATGTCAAACATCATGGTATGGGATACCTCAATGTTGGTTACAGCAGGAGAAATTTACGAATTCCCTGCGAATTCTAGCAATTTCTACATGGCAGCTCCTTTCATCGATAATCAAACAGTAGGAGAGCCAGGTGTCGATTTAGATGCTTGGGATGAAGAGTATTGTGATTGTAAAGATATTTGGCATGATAGCGGACAACCAGTTTGGGATTCTAGTATACATTATCTCCAGCATGCGGTAGTTGAATGGCCTGCAGGTTCGAGTAACCTGTACATTTCATTCGATCATGGGGACGGAGTTGAACCAGGAAGCGCTAATGGCTCACACCTATGGCGAATTTGTGGTGACCAGCAACCAAGCGGTGGTCCATGTGAGGAATTCAATGGCTACGGAGGTATGCCTTGGTATAACACAACTCTTGTATCTGCAGGAGATATTTATGAATTCCCAACCGGTTCTGGGCATTTCTATACTGTCTCTCCCGGAATAAACCAGCAAATCGTTGGTGAACCAGGACTAGATCTTGATGCATGGTCTGAAAAGTACTGTACTTGTGAAGATATTTGGATGACTGCTGGAAGTCCAGTATGGGATTCAAGCACAGTTTACAGTGCAGGAATGATGGTCGAGTATCCTGCAAACTCAGGAGATATTTGGATGGCTGTTGTTAGCCAAACAACAACCGGTGTAACTCCTGACCAACCCTTTGCTGACGGCAATGAATGGGAACTTTGCGGTGGTGAAGAACCATCAGATGGGCCTTGTGGCGGACTAATGTCTGTAGGCGTTTGGGATAATCTAAGCAGAGTTTCAACTGGTGAAATCTATGAATATCCTGCAAATTCAGGAAACTATTACGAAGTAATAATTCAAGGATATGTCGATCAATCGGTTGATTCTCCTACAACCAATATGGACATATGGGCTCCAGTTGATTGCCCATGTGAAGAAGAATGGATGGCTGCAGGAAGTCCGGTTTGGGATGCTTCTACAACTTATCCAACTAACTCTGTTGTTGAATGGCCTGCGGGCTCTTTGATGCTATACATTGCTTGGGCATCACCTGGACCAGGTGACGAGCCAAGTGCAGATCCAGAATGGGAATTATGTAGTTCTCCAGATGAAAATTCTACAGATCCATCAGAAATCACTCCTTGTGCTGGTATGTATGTTCATATGGTTTGGAATTCTTCAATAGATGGAGAATGGTTATCTGATGCTAGTGCAGGTATGATTTTCGAATATCCTGCCAATTCAGGTTCATACTATCAAGTAAATGAAGGAGGTCCATTCTCGAATGTGGGCGCTCCTGATGTTGACATGGACGTTTGGTCTCCAATCGATTGCCCATGTAAGGAAACATGGGTTGCTAATGGCGAACCAGTTTGGGATGGAACTGTAATGTACCTTCAGAATGATGTAGTAGAATGGCCAGCAGGTTCTGGAACTCTGTATATGGCAGAAGGTGATGCAAGTTGGTTTGGTGCCGGCTTAGGTACTCAGACACCTGAACCTTCAACTGATGACTATTGGATTCTTTGTGAAGATACCAATCAACCATCTGGTAACCCTTGTGCTGGTCTAGGCACTGTTCCTGTTTGGGATTCATCAATGAATGAATTTGTTTCTGGAGAGATTTTCGAATATCCTGCTAACTCAGGAATGTACTATCAAGCCCAAATGAATTTGAACACAAATAATCCATCTCCTCCAGATGAAGATTTGGATGTATGGGCACTAATCGATTGCCCATGTAAGGAAACATGGGTTGCGAATAATCAACCAGTTTGGGATGCAAATGCTGCCTACCCTGGTAACTATGTTGTTGAGTGGCCAGCAGGAACTGGCAACCTCTACATTCCTCTTGAACCAACAGGAGTAGGAGCAGGCGCTGAACCAGGTGTTGATATTCACTGGGTTCTATGTGATGGAGAAGGGCCAAGCCCTGGACCTTGTGATGGTCTAAATGTATCAGTTTGGGATAACACAACCGCACCTGCAGTTGGCGATATTTACGAATTCCCAGCTAATTCAGGAAGCTATTACCAGATCATCTTCGTTCATGAAGATGTTAATGGGGGTCCAGGATGGATAAGTAATCCTGAGTCGTCTGGTGCAGATGAATTCTGGGCACCTTATTCTTGCCCTTGTAAGACTACATGGGTCGCAAATGGACAGCCAGTATGGGATGATACATTATCCTTCTATCCTGGTAATTTTGTAGTAGAATGGCCAGCAGGTTCTGGAGCATTGTATATCTCTGAAGGAGGAGGGCTAACGGGATCTGTAGAGCCAGGAATAGATGGCCATTGGATTCCTTGTGAAGGAAACCCTGAGGTAGAAACTGAAGAGGAAGAAGAGGAAGAAGAAGATTCAATTCCGAGTATTGGCGTAGCGCTTACCCTATTGGGAATACTATCTGCTTCAGCGTTTATTGGCCGATCAAGAATTGAATGATTGTTGTTCGTCAGTAATTTAGATTCTATCGGTACC
>QQSA01000084.1 GCA_003602535.1 Candidatus Poseidoniales archaeon | reverse complement strand
AGACAGTGTAACATTGTACGTACGTGTTGACAACGTCGCAGAGAATGTACCTGATTACTTCCTATCTGACCTAACTGGCTTCGATTACAATGGAGTTACCAACGTAATGCCAGGAACCTATGTGCCAACAACTGTCACAATCGGTCACGGTGGAGATCAAGGTCCATACAATTACGACCACATGTTGGAAGTAACATTCCACAGCAACGGATATGATTCACCTGATAGTAAGGGCGAAGATTACTGTGAAGTCGAAGCTTGTGTCGATCTAGGAACTCAGTACTTCGTACCTCCTGCATATGGACAGACTTTGGAAGTTACAGACTACGTCTACATCACTCAGACTACTAACAGAATCTGGGTTGAAGTTGATGTATTGACCTGTGTTGATGATGAATGTGATATGTTCAAGGCACCAAAGGATCGTTACTTCGGTTACTCATACCCGCATGCACACGCATGTGTCAATGATGGAAAGCAAGGAGCAGCATGGAGTTGTCCTGGTGAAATTGGAACTTCAACATACACCGAGGATGGAGAACTATCTGCAATTACTCTGAACAACGATCGTAGACCAATGCTGGAAGATCAGAATTGGTGTAACAACTTGATGAGCACTGATGACAATGCATCTGAGTGTGCGCAACCTCGCAACCTTGGATCAACAATTGCAACAGCTCAGGATACACCTACTGTAGTACGCTTGATTGGAACAGCAGATGTTCCGTCATTCGCACCATCTCTGATCGCTATCAGCGCAGCGGGATTATTCGTCAGCGCACTGGTTCTACAGAGCCGCCGTGAAGATGAAGAAGAATCTCTAGAAGAGATGACACTTGATGAAGATGAGCAAGCTGTGAGCCCAGTTATCGCAACCATTCTTATGGTTGCAATAACAGTGGTTCTATCTGGTGTAATCTACGTCTGGGCTTCTAGTCTAGCAGATACTTCCGCAAAGGGTGTACCTCGTATGACTTTCGATGTAGAAAACAATGGAGATTTCCATCGAATTGTAGTAACTGCAAGTCAAGTTGAATTAGCTACACAGGCTGTTCAAGTAGATATCAATTACCAAGGTGCAGATGGTGTTGAAGTGCAAGAATCTTACAATCTTGCTGATACCACCGTTTACGGGTTCTATCCAGGTAACTCTGACAGCATGGTGACATTCACCGATGCAGTTGGTGCTGATGACGGGACAACTAAGTCTAGCTTTGACACTGGCGATACAATTTACATCCTATCAGTGGATGCAAATGGTGAGCCAATTCGTGACATGTATGTCACAATTAGCTATGTGCCAGAAACTGGCGACGGTGCTGTTCTAAGAACTTGGGACGCTCTGTGATCAGGTAAGCGATAGATGAGACATCTCATCCTCTCCTTCGGGAGAGGATGATTTGTCAAAACTTGTAGAAAAAATACCCACTCCTGAAGGAGTGGGGGATGCCCCACAAAGGAGTGTGGCCCCAGGATTTCGATCCTGGGGCCCTCCCCTCTGTAACCTTCTTTCTTCTTTTATTTTCAACAAGTCCAAGTGCGATAGCCTGTTCCCATCAAAGGGGAGATAAACTTGGACAAGCCTCTTTGTGTTGCATTTGATTGTGATGGTGTTCTTGCAGATTCCATTTCTTCATGGAGAACTATCCATGAACACTTTGGAACCAGTTCGAAAGATCTTCTTCAAAAATTCATGGCAGGTGAGTTAACTGACAGCGAATTTATGGCTGCAGATATTGCATTGTGGAAAGACAAATCTCCTCGTATACATCGTGATGATTTGTTCAGAGCTTATTCTGGATGTAAACTAATGAAGGGTGCTAAAGAATTAGTGGCAGATCTCAAGGCTGCTGGAGTTCATGTTGCCATAGTTTCAGCAGGTGTTGATATTTTTGTGCAATCTATTGCGGCTTTAGTCAAAGCAGATGATTGGATCGCAAATGGTTTCGAATTCGATGACGATGGTTGGTTGTTGGATCAAGGAGTAGTTAGGGTTCCATCAATGGAGAAATATACATCGATTAAGCGACTCTTGAACATTATTGATTGTCCACCTGAAAGATTGGTATCAATCGGTGACTCTAGTATGGATTTGTCCATGAAAATCGATGGTTCCACCTTTATTGGATTTAATCCGCAGAGAGAAGCTGCAAAAATTGCTTTTTCTGAGGCAGGAGTTACAGTTATTGAGTCCAAAGATCTCAATGATTTACGTCCTTACCTTGGTCTTTGAAGACCATTGATTCCTATAAAAACGATAGACTGCATGCTAGTTTTTGTTAGTGGGCCCGGTGGGAATCGAACCCACGATCAACTCGGTGTAAGCGAGGTGTCATAACCGCTAGACCACGGGCCCAACCAGTCCTACTTGGCACCTCTTTTTGAATAACACCCCTGTAACTTCAAGAAGTACCGACTCTCGTGCCTAACTGATGGATGAGGAAGTCCAAGCCTTAGCGGCTCGCCTAGTGCGACGTTTGAAAGAGGTAAAAGCCGAGATAACAATCGCAGAATCTTGTACTGGTGGCCTACTAGCAAGCACATTAACAGATATCTCTGGTGCGAGTGATTGGTTTAGTCAAAGTTGGGTCTGCTATTCTTATGATTCCAAGATAAATGAATTAGATGTTCAAAGAGAATTGTTAGAGTCTAAAGGCGCTGTTAATGCAACAGTTGCGATTCAAATGGCTGAAGGTGCTAGAGTTAAATCTGGAGCAGACATTGCAATTTCGATAACTGGAATAGCTGGGCCTGTCGCATTAAATTCGAATAAACCGGTGGGGCTTGTCTATGTAGGTATAGCTTCAGAACATTGGGCCAATGCTGAATCTGTCCAAATGGGCGGTAGCAGAAGCGAGAACAAAATCTCATTTGTTCACTTTGCATTGAAAACAGCAATCGATTGTTGGGATAAGGCAAAAGTGAGACAAATAGATGCCATTGCTGAGAAGGAAAAGGAAGCAGCAAATGCTGCAGTTGCAATGGCTAAATCTGAAGCAGCAAAAGCTCGCAGAGCAGCAGAGGCATCAGCAGGTGCGCCATGGCAAGATGAATCTTGGCAAGATCTAGGTGCATCTGTCGGTGATGATACCGATGTTAAATGGGAAGAGGAATGAACTCTAATTTTTGTTAAACGTCCGAACACCTCTTGTACGTCCGATTCTGTCTTAGGAATATGGCAACCGGTTGGGGCGAGATTCTCCAGCACCTTATGGGTGCAGGACTGATTGTCAACCGTGGAGTAAAAGAGCGTTTAGAGCAGTACTATGACCCAATTGGTCTAATTGCAGATCTTCGTTCTAAGGGAATCAAGGGTTTGATGACAATAGACATGATTCCAGTTTCAAATCCCGGTAGAGTAATCGCTCCTATTCTAGAGCCTGAACCTGAACAAATCAGTATGAGGAATAATCTTCCAGATTGGAATCGAGCTGATTTCCCTATGGATGCAGTAGACGCTATGATTGACATCAAGGTGCATTATGATATTACAGGAAATAGCACAACAGAAGGTAAAATGGGTGACATAAATAATGCATTCAACGATCGTCTGGAAAGGTTGAGGAAATTGATTATCACAAATTCTAATCTTCCAAGACGCCCAATGGAAATAGCTAGGCTACAAGTAGAAAAAAGCCGATTTCAAGGGCGAGAAAATATTGCAGTTGCAATCGGATTAGTAAATGATCCAAGGCATACAAAGAATGGTCATTTGATGTTCTCATTAGAGGATTCAAGCGGTGAGATGAACTGTCTTTTGATGAATCGTAAGGGAGAAGATCGTGTCATTGAACATGCCCAGGTGGTTGAATCCGGCTTGATGCCAGATGATGTGATTGGGGTTTCAGGTACTTTTTCTCAAAATGGTGATATGTTTTACATCGACGATTTACATTTCCCAATGCAGGATAAACATGAGAAGTGTTTCGCAGAACAAGGAGTTTCTGTGGCTTTCCTTTCTGATATTCATGTCGGAAGCAAAACTTTCCTAGAGGCTCAGTGGCACAAAATGATTCAGTGGTTCAATACCGACCCATTGGCTCGTACGATCAAGTATCTTGTGCTGTCAGGTGATTGTGTAGATGGTGTCGGAATTTATCCGGGACAGGATAAAGAATTAGCAATCAAAGATCTATATGGCCAATATACTAGGTTTGCAGAGTTGTTGGAATTATTACCAGAATGGGTAGAATGTATCATGCTTCCTGGTAACCATGATGCAGTTCGACCAGCCGAACCTCAACCTACCCTTGAACCAGAAATCCAACAAGATTTCAACAGTACCAAATTTGTAGGAAACCCTTGTGATTTTAGTTTGGATGGTGTCAGATTGTTATCTTATCACGGTAAGTCAATCGACGATTTCGTTGCAGGTCTTCGTACAGTTACTTATCGAGATCCCGTTGAAGCGATGCGGCAAATGTTGCGCCGTCGTCACTTAGCACCTCAATGGGGTGGAAAGACTCCTCTTTCTCCAGAGCCTGAAGATGGATTGGTTATTCGAGAAGTCCCAGATATCTTCGTAACAGGACACGTTCATGGTCATGCCTGTCTTGATTTCAGAGGAACAACTCTTGTTTGTTCATCTACATGGCAAGACCAGACATCATATCAGAGAATGCTCGGTTTCCAACCGAAACCCTGTATGTTGACAATTGTAAATCTAGGAACGCACAAATCGATTTCAATTCCATTTGCTTGATTACCAAATGTGATCTTCGAGCTTACCTTCTGTAACTACCTTAGTTATCCCAGTGATACCTTCAGAATCATCAACTAGCAGCAGGTGTATGGCACGATTATGAATTCCAGATTCGAATTCAGAACCTCTATGGTCTACACCGATTAATGTTCCATCTAGTTCTGCGAACATCCACGCAGATGTTGCTTGAGGCAAGTCTTCCTTACGAATTAATAGCCATCTAAGTCCTTTCATCTCTTGGCGTAAGTCACCTTCAATTTCGTGAAACCATCTTGAGTACATGACTACACCTTGAATCTTAGTAATGCTACTGCGCCACCCATTCCGAGAAGTTGTTCACCTGCATCGTGGTCGGCAGAGCACTGAATCAAATCAGCACCGATGTCGCTAAGCCCTGCGACAATATTTTCCCAGTCAGATTCTCTCAACAAATCAGCACTTACCAATAGCGTTTCTATTGCCCCTTCTTCCAATGCCTTGATGATTAAATCACGGCCATATGCTACAGCACCATCAGTTGAAATTCGTTTCCATGCTTCTTCAAGCAAAGCGGTTTCTTTCACAACAGCGTGTTCGGATAATACATCTCCTGCTAGGCCTTCACGAATTACCTCGTTTGCTGCAGCACGCCCTCCCATGCTAGTAGCAACCAATTTCTTGGCACCATTCAGTAGAGGTGCTAATCTTTCTCTTGAATGCCCAGGTCCACATATTACAATTGGAGTACCATCTGGAATAGAATCATTTGCTTCTTTGGCAATCTTTTCGAAGAATGAATTCGATACTCCTTCACTAACCTTGGCACCGGTGTACTTTCCTCCTCCTCGCATTGTCCAGGTGGAGACTTCTCTCACGCCTCTGCCTGTGACTTCGAATAGAATTGCTTCATCAGATTCTACAACTATAATGACAACCTTTGCTTTCCCACTATCTGCACAGGCTTGACGAATCAAATCTTGATCGACTTGGGGGAATGGTTGATTCGATGTCAGTTCAACTTCATCCCTAACTTCTACGATATGTGTGTGATGACTACCTTGGTCAAATTGTGCTTCTTCAATAATTCCATGAACTCTTAATGTATCTGCAAATGTATGAAATTCGTTAGATTCAATTGCTAATTTGATCCACATTTTTTTCCTTTCAGCAGCTTTTGCTCGTCCGCCTTCTTGACCAGCAGTGGTTTGGTCTCTCCTTTCACCTAGCATTCCTAAGCTTCGACCTTTGACGCATAAGCGAGCTAAGGTCCAAAGGTCATCTTCGCTATCGATACGGATACGATACAAACCAAATTCACGTTTAACAACCTGCATGTATTCACCCGAAAACGCCGACGAGGTTGCCATCTTCATCCATGTCCATGTCAGATGCTGCAGGTCGCTTGGGTAATCCTGGCATTGTCATGATTTCTCCTAAAATTGCAACAACAAAACCAGCACCTGAGTTCAATCTAAATTCTCGAATTGGAACTTCAAAACCAGTTGGTGCTCCCAAAAGATTTGCATCATGGCTGAATGAATATTGTGTCTTAGCCATGCATACTGGGAGGTGTCCATATCCCCATTCCTTGATTTGCTTTAGTTGCCTGTCTGCCTTTGCCTGAATATTGATTCCATCAGCACCATAGATTCTAGTTGCAACTCTTAGAGCCTTTTCTTCGATAGGAGTATTTGGGTTGAATAATGGTGTGAAAGGTCGACCAGCTGCGATGTGATCTTGACAAGAACTGACAACTGCTTTTGCTAATTTCGCACCACCTGCTCCACCCTTAGCATGGACTTCAGTAAGGCAAACATCTGCAGCTCCAGATGCTCTGGCACATTCAATTATGCAATTTAATTCTGCATCAGTGTCACTCGCAAATCGGTTAACAGAAACGACGACAGGCATTCCAAATCTCGACATATTACGAATATGGCGGTCAAGATTACTCTGTGCGCCGTCTCTCACTGCTTCAACATCTTCCTTCTCAATTTCTTCTTTTGAAGGTCTCCTTGCCGCACGAGTGCCAAATGCTCCTCCGTGTAATTTCATAGAACGCACAGTTACATTCATCACGACACAATCTGGTGCCTTTCCTGAATTTGCTGCCTTGATATGCATGAATTTTTCAGCACCCATGTCAGAGCCAAATCCTGCTTCAGTGACAACGAAATCTGAAGCTCCAAGCGCTAATCTGTCTGCGATGACAGATGAGTTTCCGTGAGCGATATTTGCGAATGGTCCACC
>QQSA01000083.1 GCA_003602535.1 Candidatus Poseidoniales archaeon | reverse complement strand
TATGGTCCAGCAATACCAAGCAAATCAAGCAATAAATGTTCAATTATTGAAAAATCGATTTTTCCCTACTGTTAAGTTGATTGTGATGATTAATGATCCAGTTGCTGGAATTAATGAGCAGGTTTCTTTTGGAACATTAGCTCGAACTTTTACTTCTAAACTTGCAAACGGAATGGTAATTGGAAAACTTCCTTTACAAGGAATTACTATTTTTTCAGGCGCTCAAGGAATCATAACATTCCCAAATGGGTATTCATATAAAGTAAATTTAAACATTGGATTATTTGGGATGGTAAAAGGCATGTTAATCACAAGTCTTGTTGATGGTCGAACTGGAATGTACAATTTTTAGTGAATATTAATAGTCAGAACCAATTAACAGTCATATGTATCCTGGCGAACCGCCTCAACAAAGGCCTGAGACACAATTTATTGTTACTCAAGAGAATGTGCAGCCTGCAATGCAAAATATTCAACCAGGAATGCAATATGCTCAGCCGCAATATCAACAACCAGTAGTTTACATTCCTTTGAATTATACACCTGAGGTAAATTACCGAAATTGGTCATATGTCGCTCTTGCTGTAGGAATTTTTGTCTACGGTATATTCTCGGTTTTTGGAATGGAGTCAAATTCAGATGCACTTATGGGATTAGCCGGCTCAGCATGCTGTTCTTCTTTTGCAGTAGCTGCCTTCCTTGATGCTGCATTTTACAAGGGTAAAGCCGATTGGCAATTATCAGTTGGCCAGCCTAGTGGAGGATCTACAACTGGTATGATTTTTGACATAATCTTTGGAATTATTGCAGCACTCATTGCATTTTTCGCACTCTTAGGATTATCCTTATGAGGCCACATTTCCCTCAATAATTAAGTATCTACGCTCAGAATCACAACCATGGCAGGAAGTCGCACATCAGGTCTTATCCTGATTTCAGTGATTCTAATTGCAATATCAATTGCAACTTCAGCAATGGGTCTTTTCATGGATTCATGGAGAGTAGATGACGAAGATGAACGAGATGATGATGAACCATCCCGAAGTTGGGGATTGACTACAATAGCTTATGATTGTTCAGTAATTGATGATGATGAAGAAGAAGAATGGTGCAAGATGATGATGATTTTCATGGTTGAGGGGGTTGAAGATTCTCAAGATAATTATGACGATATTGATGATGTTCCTTCCAAAAATTCAGCAGATGCATCAGATATGTGTGATAATCTTGAAGAAATAGCAATGGCTTTTGAAATAGATGATGACGCCGAAATAAAAGAAGATATAGAGGCTTGTGAAGATACTAAGAGCGCAGGAGAGACTACTAAGATTGTTCTTTGGATCGGATTTGGTCTAGCATGTCTTTCGTCAATACTTTGTATTGTGTCTGCCATCAGTCGTGATTCTGTGACACGAATAATTGGAGGTATAACAGCACTATCTGGTGGACTCGTGATGGGATTATCTGTTTTATTGTATTCAATGATGCTTCCTGATGGTATAGCTGGAGAAGATAATGATTGGCAGGCAGGTTTCAATTTCTATCTTACACTTGCTGGTGGATTCCTTTCATTGGTTGCAGGTTTCATTGCCTTCTTAGCCAAAAGAAGTGGCGGAAGAAGTTACAGTTCCCCTGCTTATCAACAACAGGATTTCAATCAGCAAGAACAGTTTTACAATGAACAAACCCAATATTATCAACAGCCAGATCCATATCAGCAATGGTAGTCAATTGATGGTTGAGTGTAGTATCAATAGTTAAGTATCTGCAGCCGAAATTGGCTTCATGGCAAGAACTCGTACTTCAGGTATCATTTGGATTTCGGTGGTTCTACTTGCAGTCGCAATAACAACTTCGACATTGGGTCTCTTCATGGAATCATGGAGAGTATCTGACGAATTTGTTGAAAAGGACTATGATGGAGAAGAAAGTGAAGTTGAGGGAGTTTCTTTCTCCAGTGGATTAAACAACCTTGTTATGACATATGATTTTAGTGAATTTGCGGATGGATATTATGAAGATCAATGCGATGATGATCTTGAGGATAGTGCTAGTGAACAACGAGGGCAAAATGCTGAGTGCATAGATGATAATACACTAATATTGACAATGGAACTGTCAGATAGGTGTGAACTGTTAGAAGAAAATTATGACGATATTATTGATGATGGTGATTATTCTTCTGAATATGAAGAGGAAACTAAAGATGAGAGAGATGGTGTTTGTCAATCGGAAAGCGCTGGAACTACTGGTACCATTTTATTATGGATCGGTTTTGGAACAGCAATAACTTCGATGATAATATGTGTCATATCTGCATTTGTTGCTCACTCAGGAGTAAGACTATCCGGTGGTTTTGTTGGAATTACATCGGGCTTACTAATGTGCGCTTCTACAATTCTTTGGTTGATTTTACTACCTGATGAAAAGATAGACTTAAACCAAGGTGAATGGGACTTAGGTGTTAATTTCATATTAACACTAGTTGGCGGATTTTTAGCTGTAGTTGCAGGAGTAATTGCACTAGTTGCTGGAAGAAAAGGTGGTGGAAATTTCAATTCACCAATGCAACAGCAACAGTACTTCCAGCCACAACAACCTCTTTACCAGGATCAAACCCAATATTATCAAAAGCCAGATCCATATCAGCAATGGTAATACTGAATGAATATTGATTAAAGGTATTCAAGCGATATGAATCGCATGTCCAAGAGTGGCTAGTACTGCTTCATGAGTCATCTCAGTCATCGTAGGATGTGCATGTATTGTGCCAGCAATATCTTCCAATAATGCCCCCATTTCAAGAGCTAAAGTCCATTCTCCAACCAATTCACTAACGTGAGTGCCAACTGCTTGTACCCCTAAGATACGATGGTCGTCTTCTCTTGCAACGACTCTAACGAATCCACCAGTCTTTTCGGCTTCTTGAGTAAGTGATCTTCCATTAGCAGCAAGAGGGAATTTGCCAGTTATCACCGGATGTCCTGCTTCTTTAGCCTCATCTGGTGACATTCCAACCGAAACGATTTCTGGTTCTGTGAATACGATTGCAGGTACAGCAACAGGATTGTAAGCGCGGTTATGGCCAGCAATGATTTCTGCAACCATCTCTCCTTGGAAAGATGCAACATGTGCAAGCATTTCTCCAAGGTCAGTCAAATCCCCAATTGCATAAACACCTTTCATATTTGTTTGGCACTGATCGTTTACCTTTACGAAGCCACGCTCATTTAGTGCAACTCCCGTAGGTGCAAGTCCTTCGCTGCGTGGTCTGCGACCAACGGTAACAAGCACTCTGTCTGCTTCTACAGATTGCATCTTTGATTCATCATCAGCGTGATTTTTATCGATGTAGTTTAGTTTCAATTTGCCATTGTCCAATTTCTCAACACCTTTAGCAAATACTCCAGTGTTTACTTTGACCTTGTTCTTCTTTAGGAATAATTCCAGTGGCCTTCGCAATTCTTTGTCAAATATTGGTAGAACGCTATCCATTGCTTCAACAATAGTGACTTCTGCACCTAGCATTCGGTGGACAATTCCTAATTCAAGCCCGATGTAGCCTCCACCAACGACAACAAGATGTTCGAGTTTCTCGTCAATGTCAAGTGCCTCTCTACTAGAAATGACTCCATCTCCGTATTTCATGAATGGTAATTCAATTGGCACGCTTCCATTGGCTAGAATCACATTCTCTGCCTCAATTTGAGTGTCTCCAACAACGACGGTCTTTGCATCTTTGAATTCTGCCCAGCCAATAATTAATTCAGCACCTGATTTCTTCAAAAGTTGCTCTACACCCTTGTTTAAACGGTTTACAATGTCATCTTTCCAACCTTTTAGTCCTGCCATTTCGATTTCAGCAGGACCGGGAATTGAAATTCCCATGTGCCCTCCATCTTTGGCGTGCTTAGCAAGATCGTGGAACTTGTGGGCAGCATGAATCATTGCTTTGGATGGTATACATCCTCTGATTAAACAAGTACCACCTGCTTTTTCTCCTTCTACAATAACTGTGTCCATGCCTAATTGTGCTGAACGAATTGCAGCGACATATCCACCTGGACCAGCACCGATAACTAGGACCTTACACTTTCTAACTTTCATAGTAAAAACCTCACATGAAAATAGTTGCAGGGTTCTCAAGCAATGTCTTGAGTCTCTGAACTAGTACTGCTCCATCCCATCCGTCTACGACACGGTGATCCCATGACGAGGATAAGCGCAGCATCTTACGAATAACGACTTGGCCGTTTCTTACAACTGGCGTATCGACAGCATTGTGTACTCCAAGAATTCCAACTTCTGGTTTGTTAATAATTGGAGTTGCTCCTAATCCACCCATTCTTCCTAGGCTTGTGATAGTGAAGGTTGAACCAGTCAATTCACCAAGACTTGCAGTTCCATCACGAGCGGCTTGACTGACACGCTGCATTTCTGATGCAGATGTCCAGATGTCTTGCGCTTCAACATGCTTTACAACTGGTACATACAAACCTCTGTCAGTTTGAGTTGCAATTCCGAGGTGGATTGCTTCATGTCTTGAAACGACTCCTTTCTCATCATCATATAGTGCGTTGCAAACTGGATTTTCTCCAAGTGCTTTAACTAGACCTTGCATAATGAATGGAAGGTAAGTGAGCTTCGGCTGGCCCTCAGTTCGTGATGCATTGAGATGAACTCTGAGAGTTTCTAAATCTGTGATGTCAACTTCTTCGAAGTAACTGAAATGAGGTATTGTGCTGTAAGATGCAGTCATTGATTCTGCAATCTTTCTTCGCAATCCGATAACAGGAACTTCAGTAACTCCGGTTAGAGCAGTTCTCGAGGGACCTGCAGCTGCAACTGGACTACCTGCTTCCTTCCACGAGTCAAGATCGCCGTGAGTAATTCTTCCAGCAGGTCCACTTCCAGAAACTCCAGAAAGGTCAATTCCACTTTCTCTGGCTCTTTGGCGAACTGCTGGTGATGCAAGTGGTCTTGCTCCAGGTGCTGCAACAACGACTGGTGTGGGCGTTGAAACAGGAGCAGGAGCAGGTGCCGCTACTGGCTCAGGAGCAGGTTCAGGTGCTGGTTCTGGCGCAGGTGCTTCGACTTCAGCAACAACTTCCTCAGGCTCATCAGCAGGTACGTCAGCAGATGTATTGCCTTCTCCCTCGGTTTCGAATTCGATACAAACTTGACCAACTGCTAAGATTGTTCCTGGCTCGCCAACCAGTGATTTCACAACACCATCTGTTGGTGAAGGTATCTCTACTGTAGCCTTGTCAGTCATTACCGATAAAATCGGATCATCTTCTTTTACTGAATCTCCTACTGAAACCATCCATTCGACGACTTCTCCTTCTACGACTCCTTCTCCTATATCTGGTAGCTTGAATGCAAATATTCCCATGTTTATGCCTCCTGTGTTTTCTTAATTGCCTCTGCTATTCTTTCAGGGCTTGGAATATAATCCCACTCAGTTGTGTGAGGGAAAGGCGTGTCCCATCCTGTGACTCGGATGATAGGTGCTTCAAGGTGCCAGAAACATCTTTCCTGAATCGATGCACTCATTTCTGCTCCGAATCCACTGGTTTTTGGAGCTTCATGTACTATAACGCAACGTCCAGTTTTCCTAACTGAGTTTACTATTGTATCTCTGTCCCATGGAACTAGTGTTTGTAAATCGATTAATTCAGCATTAATTCCGCTATTTCTGATCCCTTGTTCTGCGACATGAACCATTGCACCCCAAGCGATTACAGTACATGCGTCGCCTTCCATTACAATGTCTGCTTTCTCAAGAGGAATTGCATAGTGCCCTTCTGGAACATCTGCCTTAGCATGTCCTTTCCATGTAGGTACATTATGTGGGTCGCCATAAAATGGTCCACGATAGCATCTTTTCGGTTCAAAGAAAATCACTGGATCGTTGCATTCGATGGAACTTGTAAGCAGCCCCTTTGCATTATTTGGATTTGAGCAGTAAACTACTTTCAGACCAGGAGTGTGAGTGAACTGAGATTCTGGACTCTGTGAATGATGATGGCCACCTTTGATGCCTCCGCCTGCAGGTGTTCTAATTGTAACAGGAGTAGAGAATTCTCCTCCGGAGCGATGTCGAAGTTTAGCGATTTCATTAACAATCTGATCGTAAGCTGGGAAAATATAGTCCGCGAATTGAATCTCTGCTACTGGACGTAGACCATTCAATCCCATTCCAAATGCTATCGCAGCAATACCTCCTTCAGCGAGAGGTGCATCGAAAACTCTGTGGTCACCATGCTTTTCTTGAAGCCCATCAGTTACTCGGAATACTCCACCGAAGTATCCAACATCTTCCCCGAAGATTACAACATTTTTGTCAGTCTCTAGTGCATTGTCTAATGCACTGTTTAGTGATTGAATCATATTCATTTCAGTCATCATAATCACCTCACTTACCTAGTTCCTCTCTTTGTTCTTGAACATGCCAAGGAACGGTTTCGTATACTTCTGTAAATATCGTTGATGCAGGAGGATATGGCCCTGATGCCAAATCTCCAAATTTGCACGCTTCTTTGTATGCAGCCATTACTTCGGAATCTATTTTCTCAGTTAATTCAGCATTCTTCTCTTCAGACCATGCTCCAATACTGATTAGATGATTCTTTAATCGGTCAACAGGATCTCCGCCTGGCCAACATTTGAATTCGTCTCCAGGGCGATATCTGCTTGGGTCATCAGAGGATGAGTGAGCTCCTGCTCTGTATGTGTAAACCTCGATGTAAGTCGCTCCTTTACCTGCACGTGCTCTTTCTCGAGCCCATTTTGTTACGGAATATAGTGCGAGGAAATCGTTACCATCAACTCTTAGTGAAGGGATATCATATGCTAATCCTCTGGCTGCAAAGTTGGAACCTCCTGTTGCCAAATTTCTATGAGTTGAGATCGCCCACTGATTGTTTACAACATTCAGAATGACTGGTGGTTTGAATACCGAAGCGAAGTTTAGCCCATAATGGAAATCACCTTGAGCGCTAGTTCCGTCTCCAAGCCAAGTGATAGTAGCTTGATCTTCTCCTTTGTATGCAGATGCCATTGCAACACCTACTGCCTGACTGAATTGAGTTCCAACTGGGCTAGATATAGAAATGAAGTATCCTTCCTTCCATGAGTAATGTACAGGCATTTGTCTACCGCGTATATTGTCTTCTGTATTTCCAATACAATGACAGATCATGCTTACCATGTCTCTTCCTCTGACAAATTGTGCTCCAGGTTGACGGTAAGAGGGGAATATCCAATCGGTGTCATCAAGCGCCATAGTTTGTGCAATTGCAATTGCTTCTTCACCAAAAGATCGCATGTAAAATGACAGTTTACCAGTTCTCTGCATCTTAATCATGCGGTCATCGAAAATTCGTAATCTCATCATTAATTCAAGGCCTTTGATTAATTCCTCAGCATCCAAATCTGGATTCCAATCTCCAGATGCTGAATTGTCATCTCCAAGAACACGAATCAATCCATGAGCATGGTCGTATGTGTCATTAGAATTGCAATCGATTGGATCTGGGCGATTAAGATCTCCAGGTTGTTCTTTCCAAGAGCCACCAAAATCCGCTTCGTCCCCCGGTCGGAAGGGTGCTGTCGGTACTGTGTATGTGTCCAGTGCGCCTTCTTTGTTCCCCGACATGATACTCTCACTCCTTGTCCGTTCTAAGCCTTACCGATGCCTTGGCTAGCAAGTCTCCTGCTCTGTATGATGACCTAACAAGGGGTCCGCAAGCCCATCCGAGGAAACCTATTTCCTCAATATGCTTACTCCATTCATCGTACTGTGAAGGTTCGGGAAATCGGTCTACTGCCAAATGATTAGGACTTGGGGCCAAGTACTGACCAATGGTGACTAGGTCTACATTGGCATCTCTTAACAACTGCAATGCATCGAGAATTTCATCATCTGTTTCTCCAAGTCCTACCATTAGAGATGATTTAGTGAGAATATCTGGACGTAATCTTTTGGCCTCAACTAGAATTGCGATAGATTGTTCGAAAGATGCTCTAGCATCACGAACTACCGAGTCTAGACGAGGTACACATTCGACATTGTGTGCGAATACTTCCAATTCTAAACCCTCTAATAATTGGTTTAATGCATCGAGGTCTCCTGCTAAATCACTACAGAGTAATTCTAGAGTTACTTCAGGTGATCTTTCACGAACCGCTTCCAAGCATTTTCTGTAATGTGCGGCCCCACTATCTGGTAAGTCATCGCGATTTACAACAGTTATAACCGCATGATTTAGGCCCATAGTTGCTATTGCATCAGCTAAATTTGCCGGTTCATTTTCATCTAATGGTGGCGGTCTTTTGATAGTTCCAACTGCACAGAATCTACATCCTCTTGTACATTCCTGGCCTGCAACCATGAATGTAGCATCTTTTGCAGCCCAGCATTCGTGTATATTCGGACACCTTGCTTCTTGGCAAACAGTATGTAGCATGTTGTCGGTTACAGTATCTTTTGTTTCATTGAATTTTTTCTGTAATTCCCCTGATGGAAGTCTAGTTCTGAACCATTCAGGAAGTCGAGGTCTAGCCTTGGCCATAGTCAATTTGCGCACTGTCATGACCTCTCGCCCAACCATCCCGAAGGGATGGAGTGGAAAAAGAGTCGCTATGGAAGATTACGAGCATTCAAGGGCAAAATCGGTTTGCCTGTACCATGCGAGTAGCTGTAATTACTGGAGGAGCACGCAGAATTGGTGCTGCCATAACCAACATGTTACTGGATAATGGGTGGGCGGTAATTATTCATTGCAATAGGTCTGTTACTCAAGCCAGACATCTCCTCAAAAGAGGCAAAGGTGGTATCGTTTCAGGCGATCTCTCAAACGATGAAGAGTTGTTCAGGATTATTGAAGAAATTCATGACCATGATCTGGTGCAAGAAGCCGGAGGAATAGATTTGTTAATCCATAATGCTTCAATCTATAATCAGGAAGACTTCGCCACAGTTACTCCTCAGGAACTGAGAAGATTCTCATCTATTCATCTGGATGCACCTTTCTTCATTACGCAAGGATTGGTTCCTAAATTAAAAGCCAAAAATGGCTGTGTTATTGGTATGGTTGATACCAGTTGGGACCATGCATGGGAAGAGTTGGCTCACTATACCGCAACAAAGGCGGCATTGCGACAATTATTGATTAATCTCGCGGGAGAGTTAGCTCCTGAAATCCGTGTTAATGGAATTGCACCTGGTGCAATATTAGCGGCTGCATGGGAGAAGGAAAGATTCGAGAAGATATTGGAAAAGGTACCTCTTGGTAGAGCAGGTACTCCTGAAGATATTGCAGGGGCAGTAAAGTTCCTTTCAGAAGCTGATTACATTACTGGATTCATACTCCCAGTTGACGGCGGCTGGTCAATTACGTGATTGGTGCGGGGGGTGAGATTTGAACTCACGAACCCATCGAGACCGGATCTTAAGCCCGGCGCCTTTGACCAACTCGGCAACCCCTGCGTTAAACTGCCGGCGAGGCTGGGAATTAATGAATGAGTCGGACCATTTTCCATAAGTAATTCATTGTTAGCATACAATCTCTAACATTATATGCTATTGCAGATGATTAATTATTATGAGTAAAGTTGCCCCTATTGCGTTGTCAATAATTTTGGTTTTTTCAATTCTAGGCTAT
>QQSA01000082.1 GCA_003602535.1 Candidatus Poseidoniales archaeon | reverse complement strand
ATGCCCGAACATGGATGGGGTCGTTGTCGTAACTGGTGCGAACGGCCATATTGGAAATAATCTGTGTCGACAATTAGTTGAGAAAGGGTATACTGTCAAAGGAACTGTTCGAAACTTGGATAAAGCCCCAGACATAGATATGGAATTTGTAGAAGCTGATGTACTCAATGCGGATGATTGGCCAAAGGTGTTGGAAGGTGCGACTGGATTATTCCATTTAGCCACAGTATACGCTACTAGTGGCGATAGTCAAGTAATTCTAGATACTGCAAACAAGGGCACAGAAAATGTTCTCAGAGCTGCTGCTGCTTGTGGCATCAAGAGGGTCGTTTACACGTCTTCTGTTGCTGCAGTCGGTTCAACACCAAAGAAGGTTGTAAAAGATGAATCTTGTTGGAATGAAAATTTCTCGCTACCATATACAAGAGCTAAAACCGAATCCGAAAAGCTTGCATGGGAGTTGGCTAAAGAATTAGATATCGACCTACGTGTTATCAATCCAAGTGGTGTATTAGGTGGCTCATTTTCAAGACCAACTCCATCTACCGATTTGATTGGAGATGCTATGAAGGGGAAATATCCAGTAGTTCCTAAAATACCTCTGGCTTTCGTTCATGTAGAGGACGTAGCCACTGCTCATCGTTTAGCCTACGAAGTTGATGATGCTAATGGAAGATATATTTTGGCACCTCACCAGGGCGGCAATATTCATGACCTTCTAAAGCGAGCAAGGAAATTGTATCCTAAGAAGAAATTTCCTCGTATAGGGATCCCATTATGGATGCTACCAATGGTAGTAATGCAAGATTGGTTCATGGGCATATTCACCAAAAAGCGCATGATTACTCGTGCCGCTGCTAAATCATTCTCAAAAGGAGATTCAAAATATTCGAGTTCTAAAGCAGAACAAGATCTTGGAATAACATGGAAGTCATATGATGACATGATTCGTGATACTGTGGAGGAGTACGATGATTGAAGACCGATTATTAGCTCGTCTTGGATGGGTTTTACCCGCTCTTACAATCTCTTTGTCTACTTTAGTTCACATAATATCAGGAGATTATCGGGCATTCCCCTTCTTCATTTCAGAAGCTGATTACCCTGGCCTTCAAAGAATCATATTTACTGGTGGATTTACTTTAACTGGACTTGTGTTGATTTATCTATCTTGGAGATTATTCCAGGTAAATAAAAATCATACAAGATGGTATTGGATGCATCTCTCAATGCTTAGCGGAATCTTTGTCGGTATCAATTTGATAATTATGTCATTCATGGATATGTATGACCACGTAGAATTGCATGTCGCTACAGCACTGAATGTATTTCACTTTGGTTTAGCATGGGGCGTACTTACACATTTAGCAATGAATAATGCCAGGCCCAAGAGTAAGAGATTGAGGTACATCTCCATTTCTTTAGGATTTATTGCATTTGTAGGCATGTCTTATGCAATAAGTCTAGGTCTCAAAGTATATCCCGAATATATTGATGGAAATTGGGATTTTGATAAAATGCAACCATGGATTAATTGGGCTGCACCTATGGAATATTTACTTGCAGCATCATTTATGTTTACTTTAGCGTCATTTGAATCAGATATCATTCCAAAAGAAGAGGAGGAATAGAAATGCTGAGATTACTAGTTGTTGATCTTCTGGCAGAGAGAGAGGCTTTTGGCAAAAAAGGAGTTGAAGAAATTGTTCGCCATTTCCCAGACCATGAGGTACTCCTTTGGGCACCTCATACGACTAACGTTAGAGATTATCAATTTGGAAAACGCATAGATGAACCCCAAGAATGTGATGTAATTGTGATTACTGGAAGTCGGAGGAATGTATCGCAATGGGAGCCTTGGATGGATGAAGTCTCTGATTTGATTAGGACATGTTCAGTCCCATTATACGGCATTTGTTTTGGCCATCAGATCATCTGTAAGGCCCTTGGAGGAGATGTTATTCGTGCCGAAAATAATTCGGCCTTTATCGCCGAGGTAACTTACAACGATGGTACCAAAGCAAAGCAATTATTCACCCACCAAGATCACGTTGTTAATCCTGGTGAAATGGAAGTCATAGGTTCTGCAGATCATTGTGAAATCGCAGTTTGTCAGCATCCAACCAGGCCAATAAAAACAGTTCAATATCATCCAGAAGCAGTTCAATCCGTACTAGAATATTCATTAGAATGTGGTGACATGACCTCTCTTGAAAGAAATAATTTTGGAGACGCTATTCAAGACCTTGATGTCACGCAATCACTACTTTCTGATTGATTTTCAAGTTAATAGAGGGATAATCAATATTAGCCGCCACATTGTAGGACAACCATGAAACGGAACATATCAACTGTTGCTTTAATTTCATGCTTGCTGATAACTACCTGCCTAGCAGGGTGCCTTGAAGATGATGATGATGATAAGACAAAACCAGATTTCTATGGTGAAGTTTACTGGACACCAAACGGCTTTGGATATACTTTCGAAGAGGATGGAATCAAATACACACTGCAAAAAATAGATGGCAGTTGTGATGATTATGAAGGAAGTGAGTTGGGTGATGTAATAGACAGTTCAGGGGACTATTGTATTATTGAACTTGATTTCCTTGAGCACTCTTCTGAGGATGAAGGAGATTACTACGAAATATGTGTTACAGTGGATTCTGATTCCGATAATGAATGTATTGAAGTTTACCCACTAAGTGATGGCATGGTAATGAAAGAGGGTGATGATTGTAGTATCTTTGTTAGTGACATTAGTAGTCCCACATTTGACGATGACCAAGCAGATGATGATTGGATGGATGAATGGATGAATGTCGCTGAAGACATTTATGATGACGACGATGCTCCAAATTGCGAATATGACACGTTTCTTGCAGAAGATAATCAAAGCGGCGGACTAGTAAT
>QQSA01000081.1 GCA_003602535.1 Candidatus Poseidoniales archaeon | reverse complement strand
TCATGTGAGCCGCTGCTAAGCCAACTGCACCTAGGAGCCCACCAAGTAGTGGATAAATTGGATCTGTAAACACTATTGGACACATGATTAGAGGAATTCCGCCTGCAACCATATGTGCCACTTTTCGGTTGTAGTAAACCGCTACCATGTTCTCGCAGCCTTTCGACATTAGGTATGCGTGAAACGGCTTAATCGCCATCACGGTGACGAATGCAAAGGCACCTAATCCTAGAAACCATAGCAACTGTGAATCAACAGCCATAACTTTGCGTGACGTATTCAGTGCATAATTATGATTGATATCAATCATTAAATATTACTAAGAATTCCTATCTACATGAATCTGAAAGGTACAAAGCTAGGACTCAAGGGTGCGTTTGGAATAGGTTTTTTCTTAGGAACATGGGGTCTGATTGCAGCTATTTATTCATTGGTAGAAGGTGAGGGTGAGCCATTTGCAATCATTCTTGGTTATTCGTTAATGATGTCTATGTTTCCAATAGTTGCTCTTGTTGGAGCATATGCTAGCTCTAATTTAGGGATGACACGAACTGATGCACTTGGTTCAGCTGTGATGAGTTCTGTGATTGGTAATGTGCTTGCTCAATTCATCGGTTTTTTAGTGCTAATAGTTGGGACCTTGGATGACTTCTCTGCATCTGATTTAGCTGATGTAATTCTTAGTGTTTCCAGTCTAGTTCTATCACTATGTGCTGGTTTATTGGCCGGAGTATTCCGTATTCTAGTAACAGAATATGAAGATCAGGATGAATATGAGGAAGAAGAGGAGGCAGAGATTATTGGACCAGATTTGACAGATACGACGAAGAGATTACTATCACAAGTAATTGGTATAGAGCAGAGATTGACACAGGTTGAATCAACGGTCAAATCAGAGCGTTTCACGAAGATCCTTTACGGGCAGCAATGAAACAACTAGCGACTTGATTACACTGATCCAGCGAACATCAACCATCCTATGTTCATGATTAGTGCTGGGGCAGCCAGGAAAATGATTGTGATCATCACCGGAAAAAGGCTGATGATGAAGGTCATGAGGAAAATGACTGACATTATCATAATAAATTTGGCTGCAGTTGCTGCATTGTTTTTCTTGAAGGTCTCGGCAATTTGTATTTGCTCCATGCACTAACCATCGTCGGTCTACATATTAAGGCCTGTTTTGGGCTAAGACAAAATGCTGTTTTGTAAATCGATTTTGTGTAAATGCTTAGGTTAATAATATGCAAGTATTTGGCTCAATTATGTCACAAGTGAAAGTGCCAATTAGTGAGCCCGACATTCCCCTCCGTGGTGAACATGATAGTTTAGAAGATAAATCAATAGAAGTTATGTTTGATGGCCTGAAAGGTCGTTGTTTCATTTCATCAATACCTTGGCGTAGTGAGGCTATTATTGTCGTTTTTGACGAAGAACATCCACGATTTGGTAAAGAATTCGGAACGAAGTATTACTTCATTGACACCCCTGGTGTACTGAGTTATGGTCATGATGGAGAAACCATTGAGATATATTCTCTAAAATAATCAACTGGAGCAAGATAGCATAGAGCAACCAACACGATGTCTTGCCCATTCAGGGCGCTTCTGATACCATTCTGATTCAAATTCTTCTTGTTCATCATAAGGTGATTTGAGTAGTTCGTAAAGAGACTCACAAACAGAGTAATCTCCCTTTTCAGCAGCATCAATGGCCAGTTGGGCCATCCAATTTCTGAGAACATATTTGGGATTATTTTGAACCATTATTCCTCTATCTGGATTTCCTTCAACTCTATTCCACCATTTTGCCAACCATAGATTCCAATCTTCTTTAGGAATCGAATCTTCATCATAGAATGCAAATTTGAGATCATTGATTTCTGGCTGCTCAAGTTTACTTAATTCTCGGAAGAATATCGTCATATCAGTTTCGACTTTCTGCAATAATATGTTTAATTCAGTGATTAATTCAACATCTCTTTCTTCAAATTCTGAGATCCCAAGTTTTCCAGCCCACATCTGGTCATTATACCTTTCATACTCTGAAATATAGAATTCCAATACATCCTTCAAAATTTCGGGGCTGTCCATCATCGGTGAAATTGATTCGAGAAATCTCGCAATATTCCATGCACCAATTTGCGGTTGATTTCCATAACGATATCTACGTCTGGATGAATCGGTTGTATTTGGAGTCCAACTAGGATTGTAATCTTCCAACCACCCATATGGCCCATAGTCGATAGTTAATCCATGAATTGACATGTTGTCTGTGTTCATTACTCCATGAACAAATCCAACTCGCATCCAATGAGCAATCATCTCAGCAGTGCTACTTGCTATCACTTTAGCCCATTCAATAATTCCTTCATCACTATCTAGACTGTTTTCTGGAAAATGGTTTCTTACTACATGTTCTACCAGTATGCGAAGCGTTTCTTCGTCACCCATCAGTGTATGAATCTGGAAGCTTCCAAAGCGAATGAAACTGGGTGCTACACGACAGACAACAGCTCCCTGTTCCAATTCTCTATTTCCGTCATACATGATGTCACGCATGACATCCTCTCCAGTTGAAACTAGTGATAATGCTCTAGTTGTAGGTACTCCCAAATGATACATTGCTTCACTGCACAAGAACTCCCTGATCGATGAGCGTAGCACTGCTTTTCCATCTGCAAAACGGGAGTAGGGGGTAACCCCTGCACCCTTTAATTGTAATTCTAGCACTCCGGAATCTGTCTCAACTTCACCTAATGTAATCGCTCTTCCATCTCCCAATTGTCCAGCCCAATTACCAAATTGATGCCCACCATATCTCTGAGCATATGTGTCCATGCCATCTACTGGTTCTCCTCCGCCGAGTGTTTCACCTTCGCCTTTAGATAGATTGAGTTGAGCAGCAACTTCATTTGACCACAGGCGTAGTCTAGGGTCAGGTGCAGGTGTGGGTAATACTCGCGACCAACATACATTGGGAACTTGCCTTGCAGGACCCCCTACTTGCGAATCACCTGGAGTTTCATCCAAGAAACGATTGAGCCATTTTAGAGATGAAAGTGGGCCCATGGTCGATTCAGATGCGATTTAGTTTTGAATCTGTGTGATGGCCAATATTCATTTCATATGACTTGAACCAAACACCATGAGCAACATCCTTTGGGTTATCAAGACCACACTACCTGCATCTTGGCGTGAATTTGAAGTAACATCATTTGCTCAGTCATTACTTGATTCCGGTGCGGCTTG
>QQSA01000080.1 GCA_003602535.1 Candidatus Poseidoniales archaeon | reverse complement strand
AGCGACGGGCAGCATAATCCAGAAGATATCCCTAAGTTGCTTGAACCGATTATTTCAGAAGAAGCAGACTTCGTCATTGGAAGTAGGTTCATCGATGGAGGCGGCGGTGAAGATATGCCAGCATATCGAAGGCTTGGAATAAAGGTCATCACTGCAACTTCCAACCTATCTAGCGATCTAAGCATACAAGACACGCAATCTGGTTTCAGAGCGTTTTCAAAAGTAGCAATCGAAAGACTTCGCTTTGATGCCGAGGGAATGGAATTGTCATTAGAAATGCTAGAGGATGCTCACGAAAAGAATTTGGAAATTAAGGAAGTTCCAACTATTATCAGATATGATGTCCCCAAAGGAAGCAGTTTCACAGCCATATCACATGGTTTCACAGTCCTTGCTTGGGCAATGCTGTCACTTTCTCAGAAAAAACCACTACTGGTTCTTGGGCTACCTGGCCTTGGATTATTTGCCGCAGGAACTGCGATGGCATTCAATGCAATAAATGGCATTTCAGATTCGGTAGATGCATTGGTCGGACCGGGATTAACAGCAATTTGGATAGGAGTACTCGGATTGTCACTGATGGCTACTGGATTGGTGCTGCAATCTGCTCGAAACTTCATTCGCCACCTTTTGGTTAAAGAATTTGGATTGGCATAATTACTATCATTTTAGCATAGTATTCATTGATTAGACGCGTACACACATAATCATGGGAGAGGCATCTGAGAGGTTTGCCGAACTATCGCGTATCGCACGTGAGAAAACGGAGTCAAGTTTAGATTCGGTCTATTCGCAGATATTAGCTCAACCAAAAACAACATTAGTGCTCTTAGTAATATTATCTGCGTGGCTTGGAAATATAGGCACAGGATTTCAAGACCAGATCGTTGATGATGTGGAAATATTCCTCCCAGAGGGTGCTGAATCAACCGATTTACTATTGGAAGTCAGAGAGGAATGGTCAACTGATGTTGGATTCATTTACATAAAATCACCAAATGCAGAAGATCCAGATTTATTTGGAGAAGCGTATAATATCACAAATGTCGATATCTTACACGAGATATCTTGGATCGAAGGTGATGATGAATACAGAAAACCAGGGATTAAACAAAACGGACTAGATTGGAATAAGACCGATCATGGTGAAGAGGACGGAGTTCTTTGGATTATCTCGATTGCACAAATAATTAAGGAAATTAATTCCAGCGATGGCAGATTCAATAATGCAATGTGCGACCATACTGGTGAAAGAATTACACTTGGAGTAATAGATTGTGATGCATTAGCACAATCGCCTACTGGCAATGGTGGACTTTATGCAATTCCAGATGAACAAGAACGTGTCGATGAAATTGTTAACCAGTCGAATGGATCACTAGGTGCTCTAGCTAAAGACACTAATGGCGATGGTGTTTGGGACACTACAGCTGTTTTAGTTGGAATGATTTCATCAAATCAAATTGACAAAACAGGGAAATGGGACGATTACAAGGAATTTTTCGCCCATGTTGACGAGGTAATCGAGGAGGAAAACCGTCCTTCCCAATATCGTATGACAAACATGACACATACAGGCCTTTCGAAAATTCTTGAAGATGTATCTGATGCGATATATCTCGATCTCCTAGATATGATGCCAATTTCACTATTTTTGACTGTCCTAATAATTACATTACTTCATCGTTCTTGGAAAGTAGTTATAATTTCAGGTACGCCAATTGTAATGGCACTTGCAGTTACTTTTGGAACAACTGTTCTGCTAAAGATGACATTAACTCCGATGATTATCGCGACATTCCCAATTCTGATTGGTTTAGGAGTAGATTATGCATTGCATATGGTAAATCGAATCGAAGAAGTGAGACGGAAACGGATAGATGCAGCTGTTGAAGAAAATGAAAAACGGCGGCGTAAAGGGCAAGTTCAACTAGAAGTTCCAGATTTATGGGATCCTGATTTTTACCGTTCCTGCGTAATGGAAATGTCAAAAACAACTGGTATTGCAGTGTTAATTTCTGCCGCAACCACAGTGGTCGGCTTCTCGGTCTTAATATTGCCAAATATCGTGTCGATTATCCCTATTCGTTCTGTGGGTATGACATTAGTCGCAGGAATTATTGCAACACTAGTATTCTCAATGATTTTGGTTCCTGTTTTGATTTGGCTATTGAAATTCAACAAACGGACAAATCCGCCAATGTGGGGCTCAATATCACGTTTACCAGTAAAGCACTTTGCGATTTTCTTGTTGCTTGCAGGATCAATTACATTTGCAGGTCTAGCAAATCTGGACGAATTGGATAAACCAATTTCTGGTTCTGACCAAACACCTGATAACATTCCATCAATGGAGGCTATGGTTGAGTACTCGAATACCTTTTCAGGTGGTCAAACTTCACTATTCATATTTGATGCATCAAAGCACATTAGTGACCAAGATAAGAAGATTCGTTCTCTTGAAGTGCTAGATGCAATGGATGCTTTGGAAAAACGGATAGCTGAAGTTGAATATACCAATACTACCAGTTTAA
Organism: Candidatus Poseidoniales archaeon; assembly: GCA_003602535.1. Taxonomy (GTDB): domain Archaea; phylum Thermoplasmatota; class Poseidoniia; order Poseidoniales; family Poseidoniaceae; genus MGIIa-K1. The sequence continues at coordinate 6,552 of QQSA01000080.1, read as the reverse complement.
TTTCATTCCTTGAGGCGGTTCCAGTCGTATTTGTTGAGCCAACTTCTGGAATCGAATTGTATAATGGAAACTTATGGGGGTTATTACATGAAGAATGTTGGGAATCAAATAGTTTAGAATGTGCAGCCTGGATTCCATTAGATGCTACTTCAACTGACGGGAAAGGTCGAGAGCATTTGAGAAAAGATATGGTGAATGTGGCATACGATACTTTGTCTAAAGAAGTTCAATGGATGCTGACAAATGTTGATGGAAGCAAGGCACTGGTTTACGTCACTCAACCATATATGAATCTGGATAACGCAAGTATGCTTAGAGACGATATCGATGATATGCTGGGTGAACCGGTTGAAGAACAAGGAATTAGAGTATCTCCTTTGACAGGAGGATTACCTGTCAGCTTAGATATCAATGAAGGCATACATGATACCCAGAGTTATACAACATTACTCACTCTCTTAATTCTAACAATCGTAATGTGTTTTGTCTTTAGATCGATAAGACTTGGTATCTTCACAATGGTACCAGTAGCAGCAATTATTGTTTGGCAACCACTATTGATGAGTTCAGGAGATGTAAATGTAAACATATTCACCGCAATGATTGGTACTATTGTGTTTGGAATAGGAGTTGATGATGCAATTCACGTGATGCACCGCATACAAGAAGAAGGAGAGACTGCAGTGGGCATGTCCAGAGCGGTAGAGAAAACTGGACAAACTATTTTTGAAACTACAGCAACTACCGTTGCAGGATTAGGCGCAGGTTTCTTCGTAGCTTTCCCGGGATTGGTCAATTTCTTCATTCTGATGATGCTATTAATTGGATTTGCATTCCTCACCAGTGTATTCCTTCTGCCTGCATGTCTAACTGCAGATCACGTAATTAGAAGACGTATAAAGGGTCAATCCAGCTTCATTGATTTCGGAGAAGGTGCCGTATTAACTGATGAGAACATGAGCGCAGTAGACGCAATAATCGAATAGAAAGGGATGGAGAATGCAGGGAGTAAGCCCCTTTCTGTTCCCTTTCGGTGACTGCATTCAACTGTGCATCCTACCTGTCCCTGAGCGTGCCGCATAAACGGGACTGTTTGGACTTGCTCCAGCGGGGTTGCTCGTCTCATCGACCATGTGGTAATCTCGTCCTCCCGGATTCATCGTACACACCACACATCGTTCGTTTCTGCACCATTGACCGACCCATTTCTGTGTCTCGACTTGTGTCGACCGCCTGCACTGTGGAGAGGGGACTTTCCTCAGACTCGAAGTCTGTCAGCAGTCCTCCTGCATCCTCCATACTGACGCGAGAGTTAAACACATTTCAACCCATTGGGAATCAAGCAAACTCTTCTTCGAAGTCAATTGATTGCCTTGACTTCTTTCCAGAGACAACAAGATAGCCTAGTAAACCAAGCATTAGGAAGGCGATTATTGCAAATCCTGTCAACATTGCATCACTCGCTCCGTCTAGACCTTCAATCATGAATGAGGATTCTTCTTTTTCAATTTGAATGGCATCTGTTCTTGCAGTCATTCCATCTGGTGTTGAAATCTCAACCCATGCTGTACCATCCGATTCTGGAACCCATTTTACTTCAAATGAGATTGAGCTACCTGCTGGGACGTCGACATTGACAATGTCGACTAAACGACGATTATCTCCATCCTCGACAACTTCAACTCTAATGCTTGTCAATCCACTAATCTGGCCATCATTATGAATTGTTATGTTCAGTAAGATTGTGTCACCTACTGCTTTATTTTCGCTAGGAGTTATGATGTCTTTACTTTCGATTCTTAGATCAGAATCTCTGTTAGCCAATTGGAAAATAGCCAAAGGAGAGGTTCTACTGTTGAAAGTCGCCTCTATTTCATGGCCGGCCATATCGTGACCTTCTACCCAAATCCAAAGGTCCCAAGAAGTACCTCTGCTCAATTCGGGAATTAAAGAATCAACATCTATGATTCCAGATAATGGGATAGAATTACCTGCTCCGGTTCCTGCAATCAAATCCATACTCACATTTCCACCCAATAATGCCAATTCTGGTATTTCCATTCCATGAGGAATTAGCAACCATTGCATTCGCATAGAATCAAGGTCTAAACCTTCATTCTCATTTACCATTATCTCGAAACTGAGGTTTTTCCAATCACGCTCTTGTACTAAATCTAAGGGATTAGGTGAAAGGACTTGAAGCACTTTTGGTGCGTTGCCATCGACAACCATCCATGCCACAATATCGTCACTAACAGTACGATCAATTGCACCAGATGGTAAATTTACAAGATCCATAGTTATAGAAAAAATACCTGTAGAATTAGGTGCTATGACCTGCAAATCAGTAGTCCCATTAACCGAGATTCCATAATTCTCAACTCCATCGACATATGCTACAACATCAATGATATTGTGAACCAACTGCCCACTCTTTGTCCAAACTACATCTGCTGAAAGGATACCCACGTCTTCAGGGGCAATAAATGCAGAATTATTTGAAAAGGCGACACTAGCCAAATCAATTTCCATTTCACTTGAATATCTCCACACTCCATCCAATTCATTGCTATGTGACTGACCTGAATCATCGCTTGCCGTTATCCTTACCTGCCGTTCCATTGACGAGTCCGCATTGAAATCCCATGCAAATGACAGTACGACTTCAAGAGTGAACATTGGTTCAAAATGATGAGTGTCGCCTAGAATACTACAATCTTGAATAATGATTCCGATTGAAGATGTTGAGCACCCATTCATTGCTGACCATTGAATGGTTAAATCTTCATTAGAATCAGATGATAAATCGACTTCTACTTCTTGGATATCCCCATATCCATTCACATCCTGAATAGGTATCTGAATGCTATAATTTTGACCTGGATGTAACCAATTTTGTCCATTTGTCCATCCAAGTCCATCTTGCAATATTATCGGAGCGCCATCTGGTCCGAAACTGATTATGAATAAAGGAGATTCAGCATTACCTGAATCTGGTAACCGATGACCTGCTGGATCGAATACTTCTAGCCAACCTGCCAAAGAATCACCAACAGCTGCATCACTCACATCTATCAATTTAGAATAAGTTCCCTGAAAGCCATTCAAATTAACAGGCTGGTCTAGATTTACGCTACTATAGCCGCCCCAAGATGATTGAAGATGCAATATTGAATGGCGGGGTAGTTCTGGTCGATCACCAATTTCAAATTCCAATTCCAAAGGTTGTAGATTACTTCGGTGATCTAATGGTGCAACATTAGAAGACAGTAGGATTGGAGCTAAATCATCGACCAAAAATGTGGCGTTTTGAGGTACTTTCCAATTAATCTCTTGGCCAGACAAACCAGTTACGCTGACTTTCAAATCTACTTCAGTAGCCAATGTGTTTGGAGTAAACATCAACGTTGCAACACCATCATTCAATACTTGAGTCGAGTCAGCCAAAATACCATCAACATACAATACGACATTAAATGATGAAGATCTAGGAACATCCTCTAAATCTTCGAATGCTAATTCTACCTCAACAATGCCGGGTAATACCGGATCGATGTATAGAGCATCCCAAGTTGACTCAGCACCATTCATGAATGAAAGATGCCAATCAACAACATCTACATCTTGCTCAACACCCATCGACCAGCCAAGACCAAACCTAAGTTGTGCAGGCTGAGAAGCTGGACCGTTCATATCTATTGAACTGGATACAATCAATGCTTCTTCATCTGGCCAGATAGATGAAATTCCAACCCTATGAGAAAACTCTACAAATGACCCATTGAAACTGTGATTGAAAGATTGTATCATCAATCCTTGGCCCGTATTACAAGTTCCAGAAATGATTGAACATGAAGCAGAACGGGTCCATTCACTACCACCTAAAGTGAAGATAGAAGACCAACTTTCACTAGAAAAATGATTACTTGCATCGGAGACTCCAATACTCGACAAATCGAATTTACTAGTGAACTCATACCAATCATTTCCTGCAACTAATGTATCAGTTTGATTAGACATAGTCAGTGAAATCGGCTCAGGAGAGCCTAATGTCTGAATTCCATAATCTAAAATTGTCAAGTGTCCAGGATTTGACATGATTATTGGAACTGGAACTTCTTTGATTCCATTTACTGGAGTAATTTGGGTCAATTGTGAGTTTATCGCAGCAATGATTGCCAAAGAATCATCACCAGAAATTTGGGCATCATAGCGATAAGGAATAGATAGTCCTGATGCCAATAACTCACCACCAGATAATGATGATACAGAGACATCTATCTGGTGCGCATCAAGTTGATCTACAATGTTTATTTCTGGAGTTCTTGAATCCATTTCGTTAACTAAATCTTGAGTTTGGCTGGAACTTAGCAGCATAACGGTAGGTTCAGAAATAAATCCAAGGTTTTGAGTAATCAATTCATTCGAACCAATTGAAATAGTAACTTCAACTCCATCTACAGGGGTGTCAAGAGGAGTTAGTGAAAACATCATATCTCCCGTTGAATGATATGATTCAGATGACCCGGCAACCGCAGGATAGTATAATGAAAAGACGTCATTACCTCCTGGATTCAATGACAGGTTAGTACTACGGTGCCCATTAGCAAATTTGTCCTGCAGGCCCCATCCTCCAATCGATTCATGTGAAAACGACCATTCGCTAACTCCATCTAATCCGACATCGATTCTTGCATTTAGAGGAGAGGAGTGGCGATGCAAATCTATCTCGACAAAATCAATCGAATAAGAACCGCTTCCACTCCATCTTAGATTCAATATTACACTCGAGTTCGCCATAGATAGTTTACCATTTGATGGAATCTGTTTCCAATTTCCTGCACATTGATTCGCTTCGGAGAAACATACCTCAAAGTGGCCATTGCCACTACCGTCCCACGATAAATCAAGAGCACTGAATGGTACTGCTGTTCTCCATTGAGGAGAAATTAACATCCCATTTCCTGTTACTATTCCATTACTGTGTGATGAGAAACCGGTCCAACCATTATTCGATGGATTTTGAGCAAATGACTCAATTATTCCACCACCGATTTTTATTGAATTTATTACTGGACTATCACTACTAGACTCCATTTGTATCCTTAACTGAACGGTAGGATGTTCCAAAACATCGATGACAGATAAATCAGCACTTAGATCCTGACGATCGATAAATCCTGGGATCGCAGAGCCATCGGATGCATCCAGAATGCTCCAACGCATCATCGAACCTTGAGGGACAATTGCATCGATAGCCATTAATCCATGCGACATATGTAAATCACCACTTGCACCAGGACCAAATTCTAAACTTGTCCAATTCGCTGAACCTGACCCAGTATTTCCTCTCGGTTCAATCATTACATCATCCACATTCCACCCTGTATAAGTGACAGAACTATCTGTTCGGCCTAACCCAAATCTAACTTGGAAAGCAGAGTTACCATTTATGTGTGTACTAATATCATGAGTAGCTTGGGTGTATGAACCATCATTTACATAACCTGGATTTGAATATACATTTGTCCAACCACCACTATTTGTTTTGACAGATACATATGCGTGATCATAAGATGAAGATTCTATGCCAAGTCGCTTCCAATACTTCAAGTCCCAACTACCCGAACATGAAGTACAATCTATTATTGGTGAAGTAGCCCAATAGGTAGTACCCATATTGTTTGGATAATTACCATTGTAAGTGTAGATTGCAGATGAACCTGAATGGACACCTGCACTAGCACCAAGTGTTGAATCATAACCATGAGCCCAACCCCCTCCGGTAGAAAGAGTCCAACCCTGAACTGAACCTTCAAAATCCCATTCATGACTCATGGGCAAGATTCTCAGTCCAGATAGATTATAATCAACTCCATCCATAGAATGTCCATTCTTCCAATCGAATTTTTCTGAGAATGTTATCACTTCGTCAATAGCCCATGGTTTCTCAATGACTTCTATATCGAATTCAGTTACTATTTCACCATCTGGAACTTCGACAATGAACTTGTCCGACATTCCTTCAGGACCCAGTCCGATTTCCACATCTACCTGCTTCGGTGGAGAAGCATCGACCATTGGAGAGTAGGACATGGCACAGAATAAAGCAACGAGGAAAATTGCCAACTTTTGCCTCGCCATGCCTATGGCATGAACTCAAAGCACTTCAGACATTCGCCTTCACATTGCTTATTGACTTCTGTCATCTGGGATGAACATGGCAGATGTTGAAGCGCTTAAACGTGAAGCCGGAATAGAGGCTTGTAAATTTGTCAAAAGTGGTATGAAAGTAGGACTGGGTACAGGTTCAACCGTGAAGCACACAGTTATCGAATTAGGTAGAAGAATGTCTGAAGAGGGTTTGGAAATCGTAGGAGTACCAACTAGTTTAGCAACTGAAAAATTGGCTAAAGAAGTAGGAATACCTTTGGTAGAACTTTCACATATAGATGGCCTAGATATTGTAATAGATGGGGCAGATGAATATGACCCGAATTTTCAACTCATAAAAGGCGGAGGGGCTGCACTTCTTAGAGAGAAAATAGTAGC